>JAEWFU010000271.1 GCA_023388675.1 Pseudomonadota bacterium
ATCGTGCGCTTGCGCGTGGCGATCTGCGCGGCCGCAACCTTTCCCTTGCGCTCGAGCGTCGGAAGGGTGAGCTGGTCGTCGACGGCAATCGCCATACGGATCGCGCCGTCCACCTCGGACGGCGACACGTCTGCACCCTTCTGGATAAGCTCGTAGAGATAATCCAGCGCGCGGCGCGCCTGTTCGGCGGCAACGGGATCACCCTTGATGGAAAGCTGATTGCCCTTCGAGCGGATGTCGACGCCGAGCTTCTGCTCCAGCCGGGCCAGATTCTCGTCGAACTGGCCGTAAAGCGCGCTCGCGTGCTTGTTGTTGTCGAAGGTCAGAACGATATGCGCCATGTCGGACGCCCCGGCGGGCGGTGCTTTCAGGTCTGTTGCGGCGCTCAAACGTCTCTCCTGATTAACGCCCGTCTCCGGTCACTGGTTCGGAGAAGAGGCTGTTGGGACCCGCTTTCGTGATTCGCACTCTGACAATGTCACCGATTTCGCCGGCCATTTCATCAACAATTACCGGCTGCAGCCACGGCGAACGACCGACACGCTGACCCGGATTTCGGCCGGGCTTCTCGATCAGCAGGTCCATTTGCGAACCGACGAGGCTTGCTGCAAAAGCGGTCTGCTGCTCGCCCAGAAGCGCCTGCAGACGTTGCAGCCTCTCGTCCTTGACGCTCTCGACCACCTGTAACGGCAGATCGGCCCCCGGCGTTCCCGGACGCGGCGAATATTTGAACGAAAAGGCCTGCGCATAGGTCACGTCGCGGATAATCCGCATCGTGTCCTCGAAATCCTCGTCGGTTTCACCCGGGAATCCGACGATGAAGTCGCCGGACATTGCGATGTCCGGCCGCGCGGCGCGGATGCGTTCGATCAGCCGAAGGTAATCGGCGCCGGTATGCTTTCGGTTCATCGCCTTCAGGATGCGATCCGATCCTGATTGGACCGGCAAATGCAGGTAAGGCATGAGCGAAGGCAGATCGCGATGGGCTGCGATCAGCGCATCGTCCATGTCGCGGGGGTGGCTGGTGGTGTAGCGCAGCCTCGCAAGGCCAGGAATTTCGGCCAGCCGGAACAGCAGCCTTCCAAGGCCCCATTCGGCATTCTTTCCCCCTTGGCCGGGCCCTTCGCCGTGCCAGGCGTTGACGTTCTGCCCCAGAAGCGTGACCTCGCGCACGCCGGCCTCCGCAAGCCGCTCGGCCTCGGCGACGATCTGCGAGACCGGACGCGAGACTTCCGAGCCGCGGGTGTAAGGCACCACGCAGAAGGTGCAGAACTTGTCGCAGCCTTCCTGCACCGTCAGAAATGCGGTGACACCCCTGCTGCGCACCGCCTTGCGCTCCAGCGCCGGCAGGTGCTCGAACTTGTCCTCGATGGCGTATTCGGTCTCCACGACCTTCTCGCCCGCCCGCGCCTTCTGCACGACCCGCGGCAGGCGATGATAGGTCTGCGGGCCGATCACCAGATCCACGACCGGCGCGCGGCGGAGGATTTCGTCGCCTTCGGCCTGCGCCACGCAGCCCGCCACGCCGACCAGCGTCTCCCGACCGACGGCGGCACGCTCGGCCTTGAGCTTGCGAATGCGGCCAAGCTCGGAATAGACCTTCTCGGCCGCCTTTTCACGGATATGGCACGTGTTCAGCAGCACCAGATCGGCATCCTCGATCTCGGCCGTAGGCTGATAGCCTTCCGCCGCCAGCGCATCCGCCATGCGCTGGGAATCGTAGACGTTCATCTGGCAGCCGTAGGTCTTGACGAAGACCTTGCGAGGCGTTGCGCCATCCGCCTCCGAGGGCAAGTCGGCAGTGCGCGTGATCGTATCGTTCATTTCCATGGGGCGTCTCTAGCCGTTTTCGATGTCAAAAAACAGATGAATCGCCAGAGATGGCGCGCCTTAACGCTCGGTTCACCAATATCCTTCATTTTTCCTTCAACTGTCCAAGACCCTGGAGAACTCGCATGGCGCGGCGCTGGATGAATTTCATGACGGGCATGGCTCTGGCGACCGCCGTGGCATTCTCGGCCCCGAGCCTGGCCGACCAGCCGATCGAGGTTCAGATGAACCAGGCAAAGATCGTCAAGCTCGCGCGGCCGGCCGATACGATCGTGATCGGCAATCCCGCGATCGCCGACGCTTCCGTCCAGGACGCTTCCACGATCGTGCTCACGGGCAAGGGCTTCGGCGTCACCAACATTGTCGTGCTGGACAATGAGGGCAGCCCGATCGTCGACGAACAGATCGTCGTGTCGCGGCATCTGGCGAATTCCGTCCGCGTCTACCGGCGCTCCGACGTGCAGACGCTCTCTTGCAGCCCCTACTGCGAGGCTTCGTTCAAGAGCGACGCGGAAGCGGCATCCGAGGCAGAGATGCGGCGCTATTCGGACTAAGTATTAACGAAAGCCTGAATTCGCGCCAGCAATTTGAGAGGTCGCCAAAACGGCCCCTCAACCCGCGTGCTGTATGGTCCTGCCATCAGATACCACCGGCAGGGTCCAGCCATGCATGACGCAAGCACCAAGAAACCGGTCGAGGAGCGCGGCAAGCCGCGACGGCGCGGCTTTCTGCGTCATTTCGTAAAAGACTCGAAGGGCAGCGTCGCGATCGAGTTCACCGCGCTCGCGATCCCCTTCGCCATGCTGGTTTTTGCAATTCTGGAAAGTTGCATCTCGTTCGCGGGCCAGCAGCTGATGTCCGGCATCACCGACGACGTGGCCCGCCAGTTTCGCACCGGCCAGATCACGATTGCCGACGTAGAGGCCGACGAGGACCTCGTGCGGCGGAAAATCTGCGACCGGCTGGAGATCGTCGTTTCCAACGGCTGTCCCGGCCTGGAGATCGATCTGCGCAGCTTCAACACCTTTGCCCAGGCCTCGCAGCAGCGCATCGCATTCACCGACGACAACGACATCGACACCACGGGCTTCAAGATCGACCCGGGCACAGCGCGGTCGAAGAACCAGCTACGGGTCTTCTATCGCTGGCCGGTGATGACCGATTTCCTGCGCAAGTCGATGTCGAACCTGAAGGACGGAAAGACGCTGCATTACGCGACAGTCACCTGGCAGAACGAGCCATTCGAATAGTGACACGCGCCGGGGACGGCTGGGGAGATTGCTCTAGCGGGGAGAGCAGGGAATGGAGATGAAAGACGTTATTCGCAAAAGGCTGAACGGTGCCAGGGAGCGCCTGCTTCGCATCGTCGCCGACCGGCGCGGCATGGCAGCCCTTGAGTTCGCGCTCATCGCACCGCTGCTTCTGTCGATGTATTTCGTGACGATGGAGGTCGCACAAGGCATCGAGGCCAACAAGAAGGTCAGCAGGGTCGGCTCCATGGTCGCCGATCTGGTGACCCAGCAGCAAAGCATCAGCCGCTCCGAACTGGAGGCGATCATGCAGATCGGCAGTGCGATCCTGCTGCCGTATAATCGCAGCATGCCGGACATCACCGTCACCGCGATCAAGCTGACCGACGAGACCAATGCCAAGGCGATCGTGCAATGGTCGCGCAGGCTGCGGGACCGCGCGTTCATGCAGGGGCCGGTAAAAGGCACCGAGACTCAGGTTCCGGTGACGTTGAAGATCAGGGACACGTTCCTGATCCAGGTCAGCGCCGGCCTCGACTACCGCCCTGTCCTCACCTGGACGGCCGAAAACAAGGCATCGCTGGGACTCTCGGCGGCGTTCGACAGGATCGACATGCAGGAAAGCTTCTTTCTGCGCCCGCGCATGACCGCGGAGATAGTCTGCAGCGACTGCTAAACGCGTTCAATCTCCGCTTACGACGTTTCCTGTCGGGAGCGCCTGGCCGAGCGCGCCCAGTGCCTCGATGACGGGCAGGTAATCCTCATGAGTGGCTGCGGCGAACCCGCCGCCGTGACGGCGTTCGAGATAATAATTGAGATCGGGATCCCCCACCATGCCCGCAAGCAGGCGCGCCAGCGCATCCACCTGCTCCTGCGGCAGCGTGTCCCGGACGGCGTGCGGTCCGTAGCGCAACAGGGGGGAGCGCCACGCGATCTCGAAGCCGGAGGCATCGAGGCCGGCAGCCGCCAGCCGGTCGACGGAACCGCCGGACAGCGACAAATCGTCAGGGCCAGGCGGCGCAGGCACCCAGCCGAAATAACCGTCGACCGCGCCACCGAGGAACATCGCCTCGGCCTCGCCGGCGGTCTCAGTCGGCACGAGCCGGCCGGCCCCGAGCGCATCCGCAGCACCCGGCCAGGAAGCCAGAGGCGCAAGCCGCGTCGCCAGGCTGTCCCGGGGGCCTATGGCAATGGAGGGCGGGGCACCGTCTTCTGCCGGCCGGCGGACAACCAGCACCGAACGCAAACCGAACGAGCCGTCGACGCCTACGGGCGCCGCGATCGGGCGCAGGCAGGCGCAGCGGATCGCGGCAGCGGCATAGGCGGGGGCGGTGTAGATGGCATAGTCGAGCCGCCCGTCGAGATGGCTTTGGATGAGCGCTGCATAGTCGCGGGCAACCAGCACCTCCACGGGCATGGAAAGGGCGTTTGAAAACGCCGCCTTGATCGCCGAGAGGCCCTCGACCGCCGCGCCTTCGTCGCCATAAGCCACCAGGCCGACCCGGAACGGTTCTGGGACGTCCCCGTCGGCCGCCGATACCGGCCCTGAAAGCCAGCATGCGACAAGAACGGCAGCACCCGTTCCCGAAATCGCCCAATTTCGAACCACGTTCCCTGCTCCACGCCGTTGCCGAGCGCCGATTTTCGGCCATCCTGGTTTCAGAATTGCCAAGATCGGCGCATGAACCTATGTCTTGACGGTTATCGACCCGATAGAAAGCACCCAATACATGGCCCGCGCATTCCTTTTCGTGCTGGATTCCTTCGGCATCGGCGGCGCGCCCGATGCGGCGTCGTTCAACGACGAGGGATCGGACACGTTCGGGCATATCGAAGCGGCCTGTGTGCGCGGCGAAGGCGATGCCGCCGGATTGAGGGAGGGGCCGCTTCACGTGCCCAACATGCGAGCGCTGGGACTGGGGCACGCCGCAGCGCTTGCCACAGGCCGACCGATGCCGGTGGAAGGCGTCTCCGGCTTCTACGCCGCGGCGACAGAAACCTCGAGCGGCAAGGACACGCCGTCCGGCCACTGGGAGATCGCCGGATTGCCGGTCCGTTTCGACTGGGGTTATTTTCCGGACACGCAGCCTGCCTTTCCGGCAGATTTCACCGAGGCATTGATCCGCGAAGGCAACCTCCCCGGCATCCTCGCCAACTGCCACGCCTCCGGCACCGGGGTGATCGAGGCGTTCGGCGAGGAACACATCCGCACCGGCAAGCTCATCTGCTACACCTCCAGCGACTCGGTGATCCAGATCGCCGCGCATGAGGAGCATTTCGGACTGGAGAGGCTCTACGAGCTGTGCCGCACCGGACGCAGGCTGGCCGACGCACTGAATATCGGCAGGGTGATCGCGCGCCCGTTCGTGGGCGAAACCGCCAAGGACTTCGAGCGCACGCCGAACCGCAAGGACTTCGCCACGCCGCCGCCGGAACCCACGCTTCTCGACAGGCTGACGGGAGCCGGCCGCAAGGTGTTCGCCGTCGGCAAGATCGGCGACATCTTTGCCCATCGCGGCATCTCGGACCTGCGCAAGGCCCCGGACAATATGGCGATGTTCGACGCAGCCCTTGCAGCGTTGCGCGAAGCAGGCGACGGAGACTTCGTCTTCGCCAATTTCGTCGACTTCGACACCAATTTCGGCCACCGGCGCGACGTGCCGGGCTACGCGGCCGCATTGGAAGCGTTCGACGCCCGCCTGCCGGAAGCGCTGGCGCTGCTGGGCGAAGGCGACATGCTGATGCTGACGGCAGACCATGGCTGCGACCCGACATGGCGCGGGACCGACCACACACGCGAGCGCGTGCCGGTGCTGGGAACCGGCACGGGGCTGGGCGGCGGATCGATGGGGGTGCGCGCCAGCTTCTCGGATATCGGCGAGACGGTTGCCGAACATCTCGGCATCGCGCCGGGGAAATACGGCACCTCTTTCCGGGCCAAGCTTTCCGGCGATGCCTGAGCTTCCCGAGGTCGAGACGGTCCGGCGCGGGCTGCAGCCGGTATTCGAGGGCGCGCGCATCGTCGCGGTCGAACAGCGGCGGCCCGACCTGCGCTTTCCGTTTCCAGCCGACTTCGTAGCGAGCCTGACGGGGCGCTCGGTGATCTCACTGGGGCGGCGCGCGAAATATCTGACGATGCATCTCGACCGCGACCCGGTGCTGATCTGTCATCTGGGAATGTCGGGTTCATTCCGCATCCTGGCGGGCAGCGATGATTCCATGCCGGGCATATTTCACCACGAGCGATCCAAGAACGAGGCGCACGACCATGTCGTCTTCCATCTGGAAAACGATGCGGGGGCGACCAACCGGGTCGTCTTCAACGATCCACGCCGCTTTGGCTTCATGCTGTTTTCGCCGGGCGCGACACTTCACGAACACCCCTCACTGGCCGGGCTGGGGATCGAGCCGACGGGCAACGCGCTCGACCGCGCGATGCTGGGGGACCTCTTGCGCGGGCGCCGCGCACCGCTGAAGGCGGCACTGCTAGACCAGCGGCTGATTGCGGGCCTCGGCAACATCTATGTATGCGAGGCATTATGGCGGGCAGGCCTGTCGCCGCGCCGCGAGGCCGGGTCCATCGCTCCCCCACCGGGCCGTACCAACGCCCGCTGCGAGAGGCTTGCCGAAGCGATCCGCGACGTCATCGCGGACGCCATCGCGGCCGGCGGCTCCTCGCTGCGCGACCATGTACAGGCCGACGGCTCGCTCGGCTATTTCCAGCATTCGTTCAACGTCTACGATCGCGAGGGCGAGGCCTGCCGCAAGCCCGGCTGCGGCGGGACCGTCCAGCGCATCGTGCAGAGCGGCCGCTCCACCTTCTATTGCCCGT
>JAEWFU010000155.1 GCA_023388675.1 Pseudomonadota bacterium
TGAAGTCGAGGGTTTGCAAATGAGCGATACCGCAGAACGCGTCAAGAAAATCGTTGTCGAGCATCTGGGCGTCGATGCCGACAAGGTCACCGAGGGCGCGAGCTTCATCGACGACCTCGGCGCAGACAGCCTCGACACCGTCGAGCTGGTCATGGCTTTCGAGGAAGAGTTCGGCGTCGAGATCCCGGACGACGCTGCCGAGACGATCCTGACTGTCGGCGACGCAGTCAAGTACATCGAAAAGGCGTCGGCCTGACGCCTTCGCCGCGCGACCTGACCGTTCAAGCCAGATCAGAGTGCAAGCGATGAGACGCGTCGTCGTCACCGGCATGGGACTGCTTTCGCCTTTCGGCGTGGGCGTGGAGCATGCCTGGAAAGAGCTTCTGGCCGGGAAGAGCGCCGCGCGGCGCGTGGATTCCTTTGAGGTGGACGATCTTCCCTGCAAGATCGCCCACGTCATCCCTCGCGATGGCGGGGACAATGCGTTCGATCCGGATCGGTTCATGGAACCCAAGGAACAGCGCAAGGTCGGCGACTACATTATCTACGGTGTGGCGGCTGCCCACATGGCTCTCGAGGATGCCGGCTGGCATCCGACAAGCGCGGATGATCAGAACGCGACCGGCGTGATGATCGGTTCGGGCATCGGCGGTATCGAAGGCATAGCCGAGAACGCGCTCATCCTGCAGGAAAAGGGCCCGCGCCGCATCAGCCCCTTCTTCATTCCCGGCAACATCATCAATCTCGTATCGGGGCAGGTTTCGATTCGCCACGGCCTCAAGGGGCCTAATCACGCGGTCGTCACGGCTTGCTCGACCGGTGCGCATGCGATCGGCGATGCGGCGCGGCTCATCATGTTCGGCGATGCCGATGTGATGGTGGCCGGCGGGGCCGAATCCCCGGTGACACGGCTTTCTCTGGCTGGTTTCGCGGCCTGCAAGGCGCTTTCAACCGCCCGTAACGACGATCCTCAGACGGCGTCGCGCCCCTATGACAGGGATCGCGACGGTTTCGTGATGGGAGAGGGTGCCGGCGTGGTCGTGCTCGAAGAGCTGGAGCACGCAAAGGCGCGCGGCGCAAAGATTTACGCCGAGGTGGTCGGCTACGGCCTCACCGGCGATGCCTACCACATCACGGCGCCGTCGGAAGACGGCGATGGCGCATTCCGCTGCATGACCGCGGCGCTGAAGCGTGCCGGGCTTTCCCCGGCGGATGTCGATTACATCAATGCCCATGGCACGTCCACGATGGCCGACACGATCGAGCTCGGCGCTGTCGAGCGGCTGGTCGGTAACGCCGCCTCCAAGGTGTCGATGTCTTCCACCAAGTCCGCGATCGGCCATCTGCTGGGCGCTGCCGGCGCCGCGGAAGCGATCTTCTCGGTGCTTGCCATTCGTGACAACGTCGCCCCGCCGACGATCAACCTCGACAATCCCGAGAGGGAAACGGCGATCGATCTGGTTCCCAACGCGCCCCGGCAGCGTCAGATCGATGTGGCGCTCTCCAATTCCTTCGGCTTCGGCGGCACCAATGCGTCGCTGGTGTTCCGCAGGTATGAAGGCTGAGCGGCCACTACTTCGGCCGCATCGCCAATTTCGCCATATTCCGGCTTAGCTTCGGTTCACTGAATCGGACAGTGTCGGCTTGAAGGAGTGCCGGGAGGCCATGACGAGCAATCCTGCGGACGATGGTGCTATAGCCAGCCAGCAGCAATCCGGACCGAAGCCCATCGTGCCGAAGAGCGCGAGCGAGGCGTTGCGCCCCCAGGCGGGAACCCCGCCGCCGCGCCGCTCCCGTCGTTCACGCAGCCAGGTCGTCGTCTTCCTGAACTTCGTGATGTCGTCGATCGTGCTGCTGGTCATTGCCGCCTTCATCGCGGTCTGGTTCGGCAAGAGCACCTTCGAAGGTCCGGGGCCGCTTGCGACGCCTGATACGTTCCTGGTCAAGCCCAATACCGGTGTCACCGAAATCGCCGAGCAGCTCGAGCGTCGCGATATGATCAGCGATGCGCGCATTTTCCGGCTGGGGTTGCGTGCCTATCGTAACGACGGGCGGTTACAGGCCGGCGAATATGCCGTCCCCGCCCGCGCGTCCATGCACGACATCATGGAACTCATGGTCAGCGGCAAGTCGATCCTTCATTCGGTGACCATCCCCGAAGGGCTGACGGTGGCGCAGGCATTCGCGCGCATCGCGGCCTCCGAAGAGCTCGAAGGCGAGATGCCTGTCGAGATGCCGCCTGAGGGATCGCTGGCAGCCGACACGGTCCGGTTCACCCGTGGCCTCAAGCGCCAGGATGTTGTCGACCGTCTCTCCGCGGATCAGAAGAAGCTGGTGGAAAGCATTTGGGAACGTCGAGCACAGGACCTTCCCATCTCCGACATCAACGAGTTCGTGACGCTTGCCTCGATTGTCGAGAAGGAAACGGCCCGGGCCGACGAACGCTCGCGCGTAGCCTCGGTGTTCATCAACCGTCTGGAGCGCGGCATGCGCCTGCAGTCCGACCCGACGATCATCTACGGCCTGTTCGGCGGCGAGGGCAAGCCGTCGGACCGACCGATCTATCGCTCCGACATCGACAAGCCCACGCCGTACAACACCTATACGATTCCCGGGCTGCCGCCGGGGCCGATCGCCATTCCGGGCCGTGCGTCGCTTGAAGCCGTAGCCAACCCGTCGAGGACGGAAGATCTCTACTTCGTGGCAGATGGCAGCGGCGGGCATGCCTTCGCGACGACGCTGGAGGAGCACAACGAAAATGTCGCGCGCTGGCGGCGGATCGAAATGCAGCGCGCCGAGGCAGCAGGCGAAGCGGAGGAGAGTGACGCCGCAAACGAGTGACGATGCGAAATGGGGGGCAGGGGACGCCATGGGTTTGCAGAG
>JAEWFU010000301.1 GCA_023388675.1 Pseudomonadota bacterium
CCGAAGTGCTGCGCGACCCGCTGTTCTACATGGCGATGGCCGGCGTGCTGGCGCCGGGCTTCATCGGCACCACGGTGTTCTTTCATCAGATCTATCTGGTCGAACTGCGCGGCTGGTCGCTGGAAGCGTTCGCCGCCTCCTTCGCATTCATGGCGGCCACGGTGGTCGTGTTCTCGCTGGTGGCCGGCCAGCTGGTCGACCGTTACTCGGCCAAGGCCATGCTGCCGACCTTCCTGATCCCGCTCGGTCTTGCCTGCCTCGTTCTCGGTTTCGCCGAGGCGCAATGGGCCGCCTTCCTGTTCATGGGGCTGATGGGCATCAGCTACGGCTTCACCAATACCGTCTTCGGCGCATTGTGGCCGGAAATTTACGGCGTGCGCTACCTCGGTGCGATTCGCGCGGTGACCATGGCGCTCGGCGTGTTCGCCACGGCGCTCGGCCCGGGCCTGACAGGCTACCTGATCGATGCGGGCGTGAGCTTTCCGGCCCAGGTCGTCGTGATGGGCATCTACTGCTTTGCCGCCTGCGCGATGCTTGTCGGCGTGTCTCGCAAGCTGTTCGCGCGCGATTTGCCGGCTACCGCCTGACCCAACGGAATCCGCCGATCTAGACTTGGCAGGAACAACTTCCGCGATTATAAGCGCCATCCTTGCCATCCCTGAGGAGGTTCGAATGCCAGCATTCTCTTCTACGTCCCAGGGCAGCGCCATGATCGTGGGTCGCAGCGCCTAGGTTCGATTTCGAACCTGCTCTGACCCCGGCCTTTCAAGGCGGCTGCCACCGGTTTCCGTTCCGCTCGTGCGGATCAGGGGGCCGTGTCCGGCACCGTCAAACTGCGGCGGCAAGACCGTCGCCGGCGCCGAACTTTTCCTGATTTCATATTCCGGGACCGGAGTGCTTCGCCGCCTCCGGCGATTGACATGACTCCTTTTCCCAAGTCGCGGCGCGGCAATGCCTTCCGTCGCGTGTTCCAGTTCACCGGCGCGCACTGGCGCCACCAGCCGGTCAGGCTGACGCTTATCATCGTTGCCGTGCTGGCTTCGACGGCGGCCGACGTTCTGACGCCGCTCTATTCGGGCCGTCTCGTCGACGCGGTCGCGCGCGGCGCGGCAACCGACGAGCTCGCCTGGAACGCGGCGATCGCCGCGTTCTCGATGCTGATCGCGCTTTCCACGATGGCGATCGCGCTGCGCCACTTCGTCTTCCAGGCGATCGTGGGCCTGACGTTGAAGATGATGTCGGACATCGCGGCCGATGCGTTCGCGCGTGTGCAGCGCTTTTCGACCGACTGGCATGCCAACAGCTTTGCCGGGTCGACGGTGCGCAAGGTGACGCGCGGCATGTGGGCGCTGGACCTTCTGAACGACACGATCCTGGTGGCGCTGCTGCCTTCGACGGTGATGCTGCTCGGCTCGACGCTGCTGCTGGGCTGGTACTGGCCGATGATGGGCGTCATCGTCGGTACCGGGTCGCTGATCTACATCGCGATCACCGTGTCGCTGTCGCTGTGGTATGTCGCGCCCGCGGCGAGCCTTGCCAATGCGTGGGACACGCGGCTGGGCGGCGCGCTGGCCGATGCGGTCTCGTGCAACGCGGTGGTGAAGGCTTTCGGCGCAGAACAGCGCGAGGATGCGCGGCTCGCAAAGGTCGTCGGCAAGTGGCGTCACCGCACCCATCGCACATGGACGCGCGGAACCGTCAACGGCACGACGCAGGGCGTGACGATGCTGTTCCTGCGCGCGGCCGTCATCGGCTTCGCCATCGTGCTGTGGAGCGAGGGCAGGGCGAGCGCGGGCGACATCGCCTTCGTACTGACCTCGTTCTTCGTGCTGCAGGGTTACCTGCGCGACGTCGGCATGCACGTGCGTAACGTTCAGCGCTCGGTCAACGACATGGAGGAGCTGGTCGACATGCATGCCCAGCCGATCACCGTCGCGGACCTGCCGGGCGCCCCGCCGATCGTCATCGAAGAGGGCCGCATCGCCTTCGAGAACGTGACGTTCCACTATGGCGGCCATATCGAACCGCTCTACCGCGATTTCTCGCTGGAGATCCGCGCGGGCGAGCGGGTCGGTCTCGTCGGTCATTCCGGTTCGGGCAAGACGACTTTCGTCAAGCTGATCCAGAGGCTGCACGACGTTACCGGCGGGCGGATCGTGATCGACGGGCAGGACATATCGGCGATCCAGCAGGCATCGCTGCGCGCGCAGATCGCCATCGTCCAGCAGGAGCCGATCCTGTTCCACCGGTCGCTGGCGGAAAACATCGCCTATGCGCGGCCGGGTGCGAGCCAGGCGGATATCGAGCGGGCGGCGAAGCTTGCCAGCGCGCACGATTTCATCGAGCGCCTGCCCAAGGGCTATGCGACGCTTGTCGGAGAGCGGGGCATCAAGCTCTCCGGCGGCGAGCGGCAGCGTGTCGCGATTGCCCGCGCCTTCCTGGCCGATGCACCGATCCTGATCCTGGACGAGGCGACGTCGAGCCTCGATTCGGAATCGGAGGTGCTGATTCAGCAGGCGATGGAGCGCCTGATGGTCGGCCGCACGACGCTGGTGATCGCCCACCGGCTTTCGACCGTGCGCGCGCTCGACCGGCTGCTGGTGTTCGACAAGGGTGAGGTGATCGAGGAGGGCGACCACGTTTCTCTGATCCGGCTCGAGGGCGGCATCTACCGCCGCCTGTTCGAACGCCAGGCGCTCGAACTGACGAAGGGGTTCGTGTGAACCGGTTCCCTCACCTGAGGTCGCGCATGGCATACCCCCACCCCTTACCCCTCCCCACAAGGGGGAGGGGGATTCTGAACCGACCACGCCTGGCCGGATCGGTGGCATAAAAGGCGATGCGCTGACGACCCCCGCCCCCTTGTGGGGAGGGGTAAGGGGTGGGGGTATGAACACACAAACGGCGTTGGCCGTTTCATATGCGCTACCCTTTTCATCAAGGGAGGAGGGGAAGATACGGCGGCTTGCCAATGCCTGACCCTTCGGATAGGCGAACAGCCATGACCGTCACCGTTCGCTTCGCGCCGTCGCCGACCGGCCATATCCATATCGGCAATGCCCGGACCGCGCTGTTCAACTGGCTGTTCGCCAGGCAGCGCAAAGGCCGCTTCATCCTGCGGTTCGACGATACCGACACCGCCCGGTCTCGGCAGGAATATGCCGACCAGATCCAGGCAGACCTGCATTGGCTCGGGATCCGGCCGGATGTGACTGCGCACCAGTCGGCGCGTTTCGACACCTACGCGGCAGCCGTCGAGAAACTGAAGG
>JAEWFU010000426.1 GCA_023388675.1 Pseudomonadota bacterium
GAGCGACCGCGAAGGCGACCGCGGCGTTCTGTTCGACCAGCAGCATCGACACGCCGGTCTCGCGATTGATGCGGGCAATGATGCCGAAGATTTCCTCGACGAGGATGGGCGACAGACCCAGCGACGGCTCGTCGAGCAGGATCAGCTTCGGTTGGGCGATCAGCGCCCTGCCGATCGCGAGCATCTGCTGCTCGCCGCCGGAAAGATAGCCCGCACGGCCGTGACGGCGTTCGTAGAGGCGCGGAAAATAGCCGTAGACGACATCGAAAGAGGTGGGCTTCACACCGCGTCCGGAGAGCGCGAAAGTCGCGGCGGTGAGGTTTTCCTCCACCGTCAGGTCTTCGAAGATCCGCCGTCCTTCCATGACATGGAACAGACCACGCCGCACCAGACCGTGCGGCGTGTCGGCCGCGATGGCCTTGCCGTCGAAGGTGATCGTGCCGGCAGTCACCGCCCCGTCTTCCAGGGACAGCAGGCTTGAGATCGCCTTCAGTGTGGTCGCCTTGCCGGCGCCGTTGGAGCCGAGGAGCGTGACGACCTTGCCACGCTCCACGGACAGGGAAAGGCCGCGGAGCACCTGGATCGTCTTGTTGTAGACGACCTCGATGTTCTCGACCGAGAGGATGGTGTCCGCGGCCACGATGCCCCTACTCCTGCAGGCTGATCCAGTCGGAGACCGGTTCCATCCGCTTGTCGGCGGCGTCGTACTGGTAGATGCGGCCGACCGGAACGGTGTTTCCGGGGATCGAGATCGGCACGCCGACGATGCCGCCGGTGTCGAAATCCTCGATCGTGTTCAGCGACGCCTTCAGGTTTTCCGCCGTCAGCTCGTTACCTGCATCCAGCGTGCGTTTGGCCGCCTCGGTCATCAGCATCGCCGTGAGGAAACCCTGCATGTAGCCCGTCGCCTGATATTCGGGACGCATCTCGCGGATGCGGTCGAGCATCGGCGCTTCTTCCTCGTCGTAGTAGTAGCGGTACGGCATCACGCCCATGAAGCCGTCGGCCACCTCGCCGACATCGGCCCAGATGCTGGAGTCCATCGACCAGAACGTGCCCATGAACTTGGTTTCGAGGCCGAGCTGCTTGGCCTGCGTCATGAACTCGGGCAAAGGCGCGAGGATATAGCCGTGGAAGATGGTGTAGTCGGGCCGCGCGCGGCGCAGCTTCAGGACTTCGGTCGAAACGTCGACCGCCCCGGGCGGGGTGATGATCTCCTCGACGATCTCCAGGCCGAGTTCGGCGGCGCGCGCGCGCGTCGACTCGATGGGGTCGCGACCGAACTCGCTGTCGGAATTCACCGTGACGATCCGGGCGCCCGGCTTCTCCTTGGCGATGTATTCCAGCAGGATCGAGAACATCTCGCTGTAGTCAGGTCCGGCGATGAACTGATACGGGAAGTTCTCGGGGTCGTTGATCTCGCTGGCGAAGGAAGCTCCGGCCATGATCATCGCGTTGCGGCGGATCAGTTCCGGGTTGATCGTGCGCGAGAAGGCGGTCGAATCGCCGTAGTAGAGATGCATGTTCTCGCTCTGGCTGGTCAGCTTGTTGAAGACGGCCACCGACTGGTCGACCTGATAGCCCGTGTCCTCATAGGCCAGCCGCAGTTGACGACCGCCGATGCCGCCCTCCTCGTTCACGATCTTGAGATAATCCTGGATGCCGGCCTCAATGGCCACGCCGGCAAAGGCGAAAACGCCGGTCAGCGGTATCGAGCCGCCGATAACGATTTCCTCCTTGTCTTGCGCGAATGCAGGCAGGCTAAAGGCCAGCGCCGACGATGCGGCGAGCGCAAACAGTGTTCTCTTGGTAATTCCCGTCATTTCAAACTCCTCCACGGTTTGGTTATTTCCTGAACGGCCAGAGGTGGAAGAACCTCCGTATCCTCTGGACGATCTCCGCCAGACCCTGCGGTTCCAGCACGAGAAAGGCGATGATCAACCCGCCGAACGCGACGGTGCGGATCGGTGACAGCAAGGTCGCAGCATTGGCGACATAGGGAGAGGCGATCTCCACGCCGAAGCGCAGGATTTCGGGCACCAGCGTCATGAAGGCGGCGCCGATGACCCCGCCGAGGATCGAGCCCATGCCGCCGACGATGACGGCGGCGAGGTAGAAGATCGACTCGACGATGGTGAAGCTCTCCGGGCTTACCGAGCGGAAGAAATAGGCCCACATGCCACCGGCCACACCCGCATAGAATGACGAGATGGCAAAGCTCAGAAGCTTGTAGCGTAGGAGCGGAATGCCAAGCACCTCGGCCGAGATGTCGCGGTCGCGGATTGCGATGAATGCACGCCCGACGCGCGTACGGAACAGGTTCGCCGCGCCCAGCACCATCAGCGCTGCGATCGGCACGAACACCCAGTAGAGCTGGAAATAGGTCGTGAGCTGCGTGCCGAAGACGGTGGCTGGCGCAACGTTGATGCCGCGCGAACCGCCCGTGACCGAACTCCAGTTGACGAAGAAGAATTGCAGGATGATCGAGGCGCCGATCGTGGCGATGGCCAGATAGAGCCCCTTCACCCGCAGGCTGGGAATGCCCACCAGCACGCCGACGAAAGCGGCGAGTGCGCCGCCGGCAACAAGGTTGACGACGAAGGGCGTGCCGACATGCGCCTCCAGCCAGGCGACGGTATAGGCTCCGACCGCCATGAAAGCGCCCTGCCCCAGACTGACGAGGCCGGTATAGCCGGTGAGGATGTTGAGCCCCGTCGCACTGGCGACGTTGATGGCGACGAGGCAGGCAAGATAGAGCCAGTAATTGTTGAGCACGAACGGTGCTGCAATCAGCACCAGCGCCAGTATGCCCATCCATGCCCACTGGGTGCGCGTCGAAAGCAGCGCCTCGTCGGCCAGATAAGTCTCATTGGCTGTGGCGATACGCATGTCAGAGCCGCTCGATTTCGGTGGTGCCGAAAAGGCCGTAAGGGCGGATCATCAGCATCAGGATAAGGATGCCGAAGGTGAAGACGAGCTTGTACTCGCCGCCGAGATAGGTGCCGGTCCACGCCTCCACGACGCCGATGA
>JAEWFU010000430.1 GCA_023388675.1 Pseudomonadota bacterium
GTGGGTTGATTTCGCCTATCTGGATCCGGCCTATGCGTCTGTGATGGGCGGGGCGCTCTGCGGGATGGGGCTGCTGATCCTGTTCCGTCACGGCGCCGGGCTCGGCGGCGTCAATATCCTCGCGGTCTATCTCCAGGAAAGACACGGGATCCGGGCTGGCTATTTCCAGCTCGCGGTCGATCTCGCAATTCTCACGGCCGCGGTCTTTGTGCTGACGCCGGATCGATTGCTGCTCTCGGTCGCAGGCGCAGTGGTTCTGAACCTCATTCTCGCGGTCAACCACAAGCCGGGCCGTTATCTCGGATTCACCTGAGAGTGGGTCTGCCACTAAGGGTAGAAACGCAACAGGAACTTTGTAGGATATGCGTCGTTGAGCTTCCTTCCACCCATTTTTTTGACCACCACAATATGTAGGAGACATCATAATGTTTAGATCGACCACGCTCCTGGCAGCGGTGTTTTCAACTGTGATCTGGTCCGCAGCGTATGCGGCAGAGCATGAGGTCCGAATGTTGAACAAGGGGCCGGAAGGACAACCGATGCAGTTCGATCCTGCTTTCCTGAAGATCGCGCCGGGCGACAGCGTGAAATTCGTGGCCACCGACAAGGGACACAATTCGGAGTCGATCCTGGGAATGATTCCGGAAGGTGTGGACACCTGGAAAGGCAAGATGAACGAGGAGATCACGCTGACCTTCGATGTCGAGGGCATTTATGGCTACAAGTGCACCCCGCATTTCGGCATGGGCATGGTCGGCATCGTCCAGGTCGGTGAGAATACCGACAACCTCGATGCTGCGAAAACGGCGAAGCTCCCCGGCAAGGCCAAGTCGCGGATGGCGGAATTAATAGCCCAGGTAGGCGCTAACTGATCGTACCGATGATAGCACCACACCATCCGGGCGGCCCAGCAACGGCCGCCCAATTCTTGACCGCCCCATCGTCTGTCGGCGCGCCCATCTTTCAGGTGCTGTTCGAGTGGCTGCGGCAATCAGGGTCATCGTTTCTTGCCTGGCTGCCGTCTCCCAAAGACGAGTTTGGTCCCGTCAGTGCTGACGCTGGATAGAAGCCGAGTACCTCGGAGAGAATCGGGATTCGCAACCGAATCCTAATTATGCGGCGCGTTCCATCGACTGTTTGCACGACCTTATGAGCAGTAGGCTGTTCCGACGACGAGTCCGGCAGTCTTGATCGTCAAGTTCAACCCCACTCCAGTTTTGTGGGACTTTCCCTGCCTTGTTTGTTCAGGCGCAAAGAAGACGGTGAACCCGCTGCTAGAACGAACCTGCGGCGCGGGTGCGTGGGCAGCTCGCCAAGCCAGGATGCGACCAGCATTGACGCCAGGTCGAGCTGCCCAGCTACCGATGCCGACGGCCAGGGTGACAGGCAGGCCGTTTCACAAACTCAGCATCGCCGGGAGTGTTCGGCATGCCGATCGCAAGAACTTGACGTAAGGAGATACACCAATGTCCGATACCACACAGATAGCCGAGACGGTCGACGTGCGCATGCTCGTGCCCGCCCAGCGCCATCAGAAGATCTTCCAGCTTGTCGATGATTTGCAGCCGGGCAAGGCCTTCGTGCTCGTCAACGATCACGATCCCAAGCCGCTCTACTACCAACTCGAGGCCGAGTATCCTGGCCAGTTCTCCTGGACGTATCTGGAGCGGGGACCGGACGTCTGGCGCGTCGAGATCGGCAAGCAGAAGCTGGCCGCCTGACGCGACGGGGCGTCGCGCGATGGGAGCGCGCGACGCATCCCGCTACCGGCGAAGGAGCATCCGCGATGGTTGGCGCTTCCCTGTCGAAATGGACGATGTCGTATTTTGCGGCCGCGCTTCTGGCTCTGATCGCAGCCGAAGGACTGATGGTGGCGGGCTTCGGTTTCCCAAATGCGCCAATCCGCGGACCGGAGACACTGGTGCTGGTGCATCTGGTCGCGATCGGATGGTTGAGCATGCTGATGCTCGGCGCCCTGTTCCAGTTCGTGCCGGTGCTTGTCGCGCGTCCCTTGCATAGCAACCGTCTGCCGCTTCCTTCGCTCGTGCTGATACTCTCGGGGCTCGCTGCCCTCTTACTGGGCTTCCTGCAGATGGGCGGTTATCTCGCCCTCCCGCACAGTTGTTTCCCCGCAGCAAGCGCTTTGCTTGGCGCCGGCGTTTCGCTCGCATTGTGGAATCTGGGCCGGACGCTCTGGGCAGCCCGCCCGCTGCCGATCTCCGCGCGCTTCGTTACCGTCGGACTTGCCTCTATCGCGGTGACCGCGCTGCTCGGCATCCTCTTCGCCCTCACCCTCGGGGGTGTTGTTTCCCATCCGGCACTCCTGGCAATCGCCTCTCAGGGCGTGCCGGTTCATGCAATCGTGGGGCTCGGGGGCTGGCTCACCTTTACAGCCATGGGCGTCAGCTATCGTCTTCTCGCCATGTTCATGCTCGCGCCCGAACTCGATGGTGCGAGCACGCGCGCTGCCTTCCACTTCGGGGCAGTGGCGCTCGCGCTGGTAATATTCGGTGGTGTCGGCTTGATCCTGCTTGGCGGTCACCTGGCATTTGCCTTGGCAGCCGCTGGCACGCTCGGCCTTGTCTGCGTTGCGATCTATTGGACGGACATGGTTCACCTTTATCGGGCGCGCAAGCGACGCGTCATCGAACTCAACAGCCGCATGGCGGGCTTCGCGCTAATATCGCTCGGTCTGGCCGCAACGCTTGCGCTCGCAGCGACCATACTTGGTGTGCTGCCGCGCCTTGCCGGCGCGGTCGCGTTCCTCACCGCCTTCGGCTGGCTGAGCGGACTGGGTCTGGCCATGCTCTACAAGATCGTGGCTTTCATAACCTGGCTCGAATGCTATGGGCCGGTCTTGGGCAAGATGCCAACGCCACGCGTCCAGGACCTCGTCGTGGAACGTCGTGCGCTTCCCTGGTTTATGATCTATTTTGTCGCCGTCTGGAGCGGTACCGTGGCCCTGCTGATCGAGCAGGCAACAGTGTTCCGCGTGTCCGCCGGGGCAATGACGATCGCGACTGTCGGTCTATGCATCCAGTTCATGCATACGCGCCGACTCGACCACGTGCTCACGCTGACATCGCTGCCGGAGAGCGGGCGACCGCGCCTGCTCATGTCCGCCACCTAGCTGCAAGCCAAGGAGAAGATTGATGGTATCGAATTTTGTGGATCTCGATGTCCGGCCCGCGTTGCGCGCGGGGGAAGAGCCGTTCGGCCTCATCATGGCGGCCGTGGCGAGCCTGCAGGAAGGGGAAGGGCTCCGTCTCATTGCATCCTTCAAGCCGGTCCCGTTGCTGCACGTACTGGGCTCCAAGGGCTTTTCGCACGAGATGACGGAGCTGGATGGCGGTGATTGGGAGGTTCGTTTCACGCGGGAAGGCGCAGCCGACGCGGTCGAAGTTGCCGATGCTGGCGCGCCTGCGGAAAGCACCTGGCCCGAACCGTCACGCTCGCTCGACAATCGCGATCTCGATCCGCCTGAGCCGATGGTGCGCATCCTGGCCGCCATCGAGGAGATGCAGGATGGCGAAGTTCTGTCGGCATTGCTGTGCCGAGAACCGGTGTTCCTGTTCCCTGAACTCGCCAAGCGTGGCCACAAATGGCAGGGCGCCCTCTCGCAGGACGGCGGAACCTACAGGATCCTGATCCGCGTCGGTGCCGGGAGAGAGGCTGCATGACCGTCGAGGCCAACGATGAGCTCGCCGACCACGTGCGGGACGCGCTTCGGCTCGTGATCGATCCCGAGCTTGGCTACAACATCGTCGATCTCGGGCTGATCTATTTCGTCGTCATCCAGGATGGCGGCATCGCCAACATCGTGATGACGACCACGACCAAGGGGTGCCCGGCAACGAACTATCTCAAGGAAGGTTCGCGAGACGCTGCCTGGACCGTGGAGGGGATCGAGTTCGTCGATGTGTCGCTGACCTATGAGCCGCCTTGGACGCCTGAGATGATGACAGACGATGCAAAGCAGCACCTCGGCATCATGAGAGGCAGCGGATGGTGATGATACGCACGGCGGCGAAAAATGCCCCGCAGGGTGACGCTGCGCCGGCCGTCGACCTTGCCTCGATCCTGCTGGAGAGTCTTTCCGAATTGGCAAATGCCGGAAACGTCGAAACGGCCTGCAAGCTCGCGGGTTTCGCCTGTGTCAGGCTACGGCGGCGGTCCCGCTGTCGAAGCTTGGCTCCGCAGGGCGGTGCTTTCACCGTTCGAGGTGATGCGCCGCACGATTCCGGACGGCCTGGAGCCGGTCCGCGACGCGATCATCGATCTCGCCGATCGACAGCGCGCCGACCTGATCCTGACGACGGGAGGAACGGGTCCTTCGGCTCGCGATCTGACGCCCGAGGGGACTGGCGCGGCGACCGACAAGCAGCTTCCGGGTTTTGGGGAACTCATGCGGCGGAGTAGCCTCGAGCAGGTGCCGACGGCGATCCTGTCGCGCCAGACGGCTGGGATTCGAGCTCGTACGCTGGTCGTCAACCTGCCGGGCAGGCCATCGTCGATCGACGTATGCCTCGCCGCCGTTTTTCCGGCTATCCCCTACTGCCTGGAATTGATCGACGCGGCACGGATCGACGTCGACCCCGCGATAGTCGCCAGTTACCGACCTGGATGACGCGATGCGACCGCAAGCGCGATTTGTCGTCGGCCGGCTCGCTACGCGTTGGTTCGCTGCTCATTGCGCCACAGCAAATTGCACTTCGATGAACGGAGTAATAAGTGCGGCCATGGCTCCCGGGAGAGGACCGCCATGAGCCTGCGCAACTCACTCAACTGGCTGGCGAGGCATCCGGGCCAGCTCGACCGGATGATGGACGCGCTCGGATTGCGGTCCGCGGTCGAGGCGCTTCCCGATTCGGTCAACGTCCTGCAACGGGGGGCGGACCGGTGCCAGTCATGTGAAAACGCCGAGAGGTGCGCGGCGTGGCTCGATGCCAATGCCAAGGCGGACGAAGCGCCTCGGTACTGTCGGAATCATGCTCTCTTCCAACGCGTCTTCCGCGGCCGCGATGGACGCGCCCGCTGAACGCGACCATCTCCCCGGCGAGCAATCGCTTTCAGGCTGCTTACAGCGCAACGGGGCGCTGAGCGGACCTGGTAGTCGCGCGCCCCGCGCGGCGTCCGAGCCTCAAGCCGGCGATTGCTGCTCCATCGCCGCGATTTCGTCGAAGTTCCGATCGTTCGGACAGTAGCCGCGAAACGCGCCAATGCGGCGCGCGGAAACGTCGTCGCGGCAGCGTCGACGATTGGAGCACGCCATGCAGACCCGCGTCATGTCGCGGTTCCAGGAAGGGTGGCGGGCCCTATGCGAGGCAGGATCCAGGCCCACAAACTCCATGGCCGGTGAGAGCAGATCCTCCGACACCAGAGGGTTACGTTTCGATGTTGCGAACTCGTTCCGGTTCAGACCGCACTCCCGAAAGAACCGGTCTTCCTCTTCCCGACCAAGTCCGTGAAGCTCGTTTCGCAGACGGGCCCTTGTTCGCCCGTCGAGCAAGTAAGAGGAAAAGAAGCACCAGAAGCGCGCAACGGTGATATTCAACCTGCCTGACATGATACCCTCCTCTGCCGGCGCGCCGATTCGAGAAGTCGGCAAATGGCGGCCGTTCGCCGCCCGATGGGCGAAGTTGAGCAGAGTGCCCGCAAGCTCTCTTTGCGCCAGCACAAACGAAAACGCCGCCGGCAGTGCATCCGGCGCCAGTATCGCTCGTCGCTCCGCCATTCGTTCACGGCCACGCTGCTGTCGTCGAAGCGCCGCTAAAGTCACGGCGGCAAGAAACGCGGCTTGCGCACGCAGACGGACGCCATGTCGATGCTGATGCGCAGTTGCCGCAATCATTCATCAGCTGCGATGCGACGTCTCAGCGGGTCGGGTCTGGTAGCGATGAACAGGGCTGCCGAAACGAGAACGGCTGACTGAGCCGCGATTACGAACGGCCCTGCACCCAAAAGCCAAGTCACCACAGGTGTTCCAAGGATGACCGAGATGGATGCCGTTTTGGCTCTACGGGAGATTGCGCGTTCGTGCCGCCAGTCTTGCATAAGCGGCCCCCAACGAGGATGAGCAAGCAGCCAGGACTCAATCCTTGGTGAACCGCGCGAGAATGCATAGAGGGCGAGGATGAGGAAGGGCGTCGCGGGCAGGAGCGGCAAGAAGGCTCCCGCCGCGCCGACCGCCAGTGAGGTGTAGCCCAACGCAGTCCAGAAAAGTCGCATGGGCCTCCTCAGACGGCGACCGAATAGCGGCCCCCGGCATGTAAGTAGCCGTCGAAGTGGCTCGCCACCAGACGGGCAGTTTCGTGGGCGTCTCTCTCTATCGAGACCTTCCATCCGTCAATCCGGACCCGCGTGGAGCCCATCTGCGCCGCGAGCCTGACGACGTCCGGCCCGAAGAGGTCGACCC
>JAEWFU010000471.1 GCA_023388675.1 Pseudomonadota bacterium
ATCGCGATCTCCAGATCGGTCTCCGTGACGGGCTGTCCATTCACCGTTGCGACGACTGCGTCCTCCTGAGCCATGGCGACGGTGCCGGCGAAGGCAAGGATGGCCGCGGCCGCGCCGAGACGAACGAATGACAGGCGACGGGACGTGTGCTTCATCAGAAACTCTCCAGTGAGGGGAATGCTGGTATGGGGCGTTGCCACTTCAACCAGCCAAAATGTGGCGATTTTCCGCTTGCTCCATGCCGGGGAAGCAACGTTGACATCGGTTGTGGCCCCTCTTATCTGTCCTTCGACTTGGCGTCCAGAAGCTATTTGAGGCGCTTTCCTCCGTTTTCCGGCCCGCCTGTACCGTCCATAGCGGGCCTTGCCGAGGCGCCGCCCGGCAATCCGTTCTGAAAGGACCTTTGATGGTCAGCTTTGGCTCTCTCGCCCGCAAGATTTTCGGCTCGTCCAACGACCGTCGCATCAAGGGCTTCCGGCCTCGCGTCGAGGCAATCAATGCGCTCGAAAAGGAGATGGAAGCGCTCTCCGACGAGGCGCTCCGGGCCAAGACCGACGAGTTCCGACAGGAAATCGCCGCAGGCAAGTCGCTTGACGACCTGCTGATACCGGCTTTCGCCGTAGCACGCGAGGCGGCAAGGCGCGCCCTCGGTCTGCGGCCCTTCGACGTTCAGCTCATCGGCGGCATGGTGCTTCATGGCGGCGGCATTTCGGAAATGCGGACCGGCGAGGGCAAGACGCTGGTGGCCACCCTGCCCGTCTATCTGAACGCGCTATCGGGCAAAGGCGTGCATGTCGTGACCGTCAACGACTACCTTGCCAGTCGCGACGCCGAATGGATGGGCCGCGTCTACGGCTTTCTCGGGCTGACCACCGGCGTAATCGTCCACGGCCTTTCCGACGAAGAGCGCAAGGCCGCCTACGCCTGCGACGTGACCTACGCCACCAACAACGAGCTCGGCTTCGACTATCTGCGCGACAACATGAAATATGACCGCTCCCAGATGGTCCAGCGCGGCCACAACTACGCCATCGTCGACGAGGTGGACTCGATCCTGATCGACGAGGCGCGCACGCCGCTCATTATCTCCGGGCCGCTCGACGACCGCTCGGAGCTGTACAATTCGATCGACACCTTCATTCCGAAGCTGGATGAGGCCGACTACGAGATCGATGAGAAGCAGCGCACGGCCACCTTCACCGAAGACGGCACCGAAAAGCTGGAGAACATGCTGCGCGAAGCAGGCATGCTCAAGGGCGAGTCGCTTTACGACGTCGAGAATGTCGCCATCGTCCATCATGTCAACAACGCGCTGAAGGCGCATCGCCTGTTCCAGCGCGACAAGGACTATATCGTGCGCAACGGCGAGGTCGTCATCATCGACGAGTTCACCGGCCGCATGATGCCCGGCCGCCGCTTCTCGGAGGGCCTTCATCAGGCGCTCGAAGCCAAGGAACACGTCAAGATTCATCCCGAGAACCAGACGCTGGCCTCGATCACCTTCCAGAACTATTTCCGCATGTACGACAAGCTGGCCGGCATGACCGGCACGGCCCTGACGGAAGCGGAAGAATTCGGCAACATCTACGGTCTGGAAGTCTCCGAGATCCCGACCAACCTGCCGGTTTCCCGTCTGGATGAGGACGACGAGGTCTACCGGACGGTCGAGGAAAAATACAAGGCGATCGTGCGTGAAATCCGCGAGGCGCATGCCAAGGGCCAGCCGACCCTTGTCGGCACCACGTCGATCGAAAAGTCGGAGCACCTTGCCGAACGCCTGCGCGCCGAGGGTTTCAAGGACTTTCAGGTCCTCAACGCCCGCCATCACGAGCAGGAGGCCGTCATCGTCGCACAGGCGGGCCGTCCGGGTTCGATCACCATCGCCACCAACATGGCCGGCCGCGGCACCGACATCCAGCTTGGCGGCAACGCCGACATGCGCATCGCGCAGGAACTCGCCGACATGGCAGAGGGTCCCGAGCGCGACGCCAAGGAAAAGGCGATCCGCGAGGACATCGCGAAACTCAAGCAGCAGGCGCTGGAAGCCGGCGGGCTCTACGTGCTCGCCACCGAGCGCCACGAAAGCCGCCGCATCGACAACCAGCTTCGCGGCCGCTCCGGCCGTCAGGGCGATCCGGGCCGTTCGAAATTCTTCCTGTCGCTTCAGGACGATCTTATGCGCATCTTCGGCTCCGACCGCATGGACGGCATGCTGCAGAAGCTGGGCCTCAAGGAAGACGAGGCCATCATCCATCCCTGGATCAACAAGGCGCTCGAAAAGGCGCAGAAGAAGGTCGAGGCGCGCAACTTCGACATCCGCAAGAACCTGCTGAAATTCGACGACGTGATGAACGACCAGCGCAAGGTGGTCTTCGAACAGCGCATCGAGCTGATGGACGGCGAAAACCTCGGTGAAACCGTCGCCGAGATGCGCCAGGACGTCGTCGAGGAGCTCGTCGCCAAGCACATCCCCGAAAACGCCTATGCCGAACAGTGGGACCTCGACGGGCTGAAGGAAGGCGTGACCGCCTATCTCAACCTCGACCTGCCGGTTGCCGAATGGGCGGCTGAGGAAGGCATCGACGAGGAGCAGCTCCGCGAGCGCATCATGGAGGCTGCCAACAAGGCCGCTGCCGAACGCACTGAGCGGTTCGGCCCCGACATCATGGCTTATGTCGAGAAATCGATCGTGCTGCAGACGCTCGACCATTTGTGGCGCGAGCATCTGGTCAATCTCGACCACCTGCGTTCGGTCGTCGGCTTCCGCGGCTATGCGCAGCGCGATCCGCTGCAGGAATACAAGACCGAGGCCTTCGAGCTGTTCCAGGCGATGCTGGCCAATCTGCGCCAGGTTGTCACGTCGCAGCTCATGCGCGTGGAACTGGTGCGCGAGGCAGCCGACGCCCCGCCGCCGCAGGCGCCGGCCGCGATGCGCGGCGAGCATATCGACGCCACTACCGGGGAGAACGATTTCGGCGAGACGGCACTGGCGCTCGCGCCTGCCGACAACCGTATCGTGCCGGCCGAGCAGCGGGATCCGGCCGACCCTTCCACCTGGGGCAAGGTCGGCCGCAACGAGGTCTGCCCCTGCGGCTCCGGCAAGAAATACAAGCACTGCCACGGCGCGTTCGCGTAGCAGCGCGCCGATTTTCCGGCGGCACTGGACAGATAGCCCGTTTCACCACGGCGGGTGGGACAACGTCCGGAGCCACATGACAGTTTCCGCTAGCGGAAACTTTATGCTTGCATCCCGTTGCCAGCCTCAATAGTTTCTTCATACGGAAACTATTGAGGCTGCCATGAGCCTGACGCTCTATCTCCATCCACTGGCGTCGTTCTGCCACAAGGTGCTGATCGCGCTTTACGAGAACGATACGGCATTCGAGCCCATCACCGTCGATCTCGGCGACCCGGGTTCCGCAGCCGAACTGCTCGCACGCTGGCCGGTTGGCAAGATCCCGGTGCTGCACGACCAGGTGCGCGACCGTGTCGTGCCGGAAACAAGCATTATCGTCGAATATCTGCAGCTCCACTATCCCGGCCCG
>JAEWFU010000473.1 GCA_023388675.1 Pseudomonadota bacterium
TTGCGGATCTTTTCAAGGTAGGCGTCGGCGTCGTCCATGGCGAGCTCGAGATGCTCGGCCGCGATGCGGTTGGCGAGCGGTGCAGCATCGGCGAGATCCGCCACAAGGATGATGGCGCCGAAATCGCGCCAGCTCGCAGCCGCCATTTCGCCGCGCGGCAGACGGGCAAGCTGCCGCTCGACCTCGGCCTCGACCGCATCGGCGAGTGCCGCGTCATCCGTTATCAGGATCGACTGCGCGGCGGCGTCGTGCTCGGCTTGCGCGAGCAGATCGGCCGCCAGCCATGCCGGGTCGTTGTTGCCATCGGCAATCACCAGAACCTCGGAAGGACCGGCGATCATGTCGATGCCGACAGTGCCGAACACGCGACGCTTTGCGGCGGCGACATAGGCGTTGCCCGGCCCGACGATCTTCGCCACAGGTGCAATCGTCTCCGTGCCATAGGCCAGCGCGGCAATCGCCTGCGCCCCGCCGACACGGTAAATCTCCGAGACACCGGCCAGTCTCGCGGCGGCAAGAACGAGCGGGTTCAACTGCCCGTCCGGCGAAGGGACCGTCATGACGATGCGTTCGACGCCCGCCACTTTGGCCGGCACGGCGTTCATCAGCACCGAACTCGGATAGCTTGCCGTGCCGCCCGGCACGTAGAGGCCGACAGCCTCGACCGCGGTCCAGCGTGAGCCAAGCTCGACGCCGACCGGATCGACATAGCGGTCGTCTCGCGGCATCTGCCGCGCATGGTGCGCGGCGATACGCTCATGTGCGAAGCGCAGGGCCGCGAGCGTGTCGGCATCCACTGCCGTCATTGCTGCATCGACCTCGGCCTCGCTCACGGCTATGCCCGTTTGAGAAAGATCGAGCCGGTCGAACCGCTTGGAATAATCGACGAGAGCCGCGTCGCCCTCTTCCCGGACGCGCGCGATGATATCGCGCACGACCGCGTCGACATCCTCCGATACCTCACGCTTGGTGGCGAGGAATGCGGCGAAGTCGGCTTCGAAACCGGCGTCGGATCGATCGAGGCGCAATGGCATGGTCGGCGAAACTCCTCAACCCGTATGAACGGGGCGGGACGGTGTTTCCCATGCAGCGCCCAGATCGGCAAGCCGCGCTTCGATATAGTCCACTTCCAGCCGTATCGCGGCACCGCCGGAGAAGGTCAGTTCGATCACGCCAGCCGGCGCCTCGGCGCCCGGCTCGAAGCGGATCGCCAGCAGCGACAGCACGTCCTCGCCCTTGTCACGATCGATCCCGCCCACCTTGACCGCGCGCACGCTCTCGAAATGCAGTGCGCTGCGCCGGCGTTCATTGCGGCGCGAGAAGAAGCCCTTCCGCGTTTCCCAGGCGAAGCGGTTGATCGCCGCCACGAAACGCTTCTCGGCGGCAAGGTAGGACAGATCACCGACCTTCATCACGGCATCCTGCGTATGGGCAGAGATGACTTGCAAATCCTGTTCGTCGAGGGCGACAAGCTTCAGTTGTGACATCGATACGCAATCCGCGAGGGCCGGAACGGTTCAGTTCCGGTGTTAGGCCGTCTTGATGTGCGGCGCAACAGGATGAGAGGGGAATAGGGGAGTAAGGCAGCAGGGCAATAAGGGACGCATCGACACGGTTTGAAGCCCGTCCCCCGCCTTACTGCCCTAATGTCTTAAGAAGACAGGCGTTCGATCGTTGCGCCGCAACCGGAGAGTTTCTCTTCCAGTCGCTCGAAACCGCGGTCGAGATGATAGACGCGGTTGACGATGGTCTCACCCTCGGCGGCAAGCCCGGCAATCACCAGCGACACGGAGGCGCGCAGATCGGTCGCCATCACCGGTGCGCCCTTGAGCTGCGGCACGCCGTCGACGATGGCCGTCTGGCCCGAAAGCGTGATCTTTGCACCGAGCCGTGCCAGTTCCTGCACATGCATGAATCGATTTTCGAAGATGGTCTCGGTGATGCGGGAGCGACCCGCCGCGCGCGTCATCAATCCCATGAACTGAGCCTGCAGGTCGGTCGGGAAGCCGGGGAAAGGTTCGGTCGTGACATCGACGGGCTGGATGCCGGCGCCGTTGCGGCGGACACGGATGCCGGAGTTGAGCGGCGTGATCTCGGCCCCGGCGCGCGAAACGGCGTCGAGCGCATCCTCCAGAAGGTCGGCACGCGCGCCTTCCAGCACCACGTCACCGCCGGTCATGGCGACAGCCATGGCATAGGTTCCGGTCTCGATGCGGTCGGGGATGACCTGATGGGTCGCGCCCGACAGCGAGGTGACGCCGTCGATCACGATGGTGGACGTGCCGGCGCCGGAGATGCGCGCGCCCATCGCGTTCAGGCATTCGGCAAGGTTGACGATTTCCGGCTCGCGCGCGGCGTTCTCAAGCACGGTCTGGCCGTGCGCGAGAGACGCCGCCATCATCAGCACATGGGTCGCGCCGACGGAAACCTTTGGGAAGACATAACGGTCACCAATCAGGCCCTTGGGCGCGCTGGCGTGGACATAACCCTGCTCAATCTCGATGTTCGCGCCCAGAGCGCGCAGCCCGTCGATGAACAGGTCGACCGGCCTGGTACCGATGGCACAGCCGCCCGGCAGTGAGACGCGGGCCTCGCCCATGCGCGCCAGCAGCGGGCCGATGACCCAGAACGACGCGCGCATCTTCGACACCAGCTCATAAGGCGCGGTGGTGTCGACGATGTTGCGGGCGGTAAAGTTCACCGTGCGGGCGTAGGTCGAGTTCTGCGCCTCGCGGCGACCGTTGACCGAATAGTCGACACCGTGATTGCCGAGGATGCGCGTGAGCTGCTCGACATCGGCGAGATGCGGCACGTTTTCGAGGCTGAGCGTCTCGTCGGTGAGGAGCGACGCAATCATCAGCGGCAGGGCGGCGTTCTTGGCGCCCGAGATCGGGATCGACCCGTTCAGCTCGTTGCCGCCGACTATCCTGATACGATCCATGCGTGGTCCCCTCGCCGGCCTGCCGGCATGCTTGCGTCCAATGGTCCGAGGCCGGCCCGTCTAGCGCGGCGGGCGGTCTGATTCAACAGGATCGTGGGAGGACGCATTTACGAAGCGGCACCGGTAAGCCGGCTCATTCGCTGTCGTCCCCTTCCCCCTTCAACAATCCCTCGGGGCGCGAATCGGCCCCGCCTTCCCGTCTCGATCGCGCCTGTGCCTTTCGCCTTTGAAGGTTGGCCCGCAGCTTCTGGGCAAGCCGCGCCGTCTTCCTGTCCTGCTCTTCAGTCTGTTTCGACCCGGAATCGGTCGGCGGAGGCACGCGTGGCGGGTTCAATCGGGAATACCCCGGCTAAAAGCAAATTGTGTTCATCTGGCGGCGCAGCCTACAGCACAGGCGCGCCCGTGCTCAAGCGGCCGTTCCGCACGACCGGCCACGGCCACGGCGCGCAACCGGAAACGCACTCAAGAATGCGCCGATCCGCGCTTGCGCTCGGCCGGCGCTTGTGGCAGAAGTCCGCCGCATTCAAGACCTGCTGCGGTAGCTCAGTGGTAGAGCACTCCCTTGGTAAGGGAGAGGTCGAGAGTTCAATCCTCTCTCGCAGCACCAGTCTATCTCATTGAAATCGTTGAAAGCCTTGACCACACGGGTTGCGCTCCGGAAATGCTCCTAAAACACGGGCAATCAGGCGTGGAAATCGGCATTGTGGAACGAGCCGCGGCGAACAACGGCCCCGCCGGGAAGGCAGGCGCTCGATCCATCTTTTTCCAGCGGCGAGTTCGATCTCGTGTGTTGCCGGCAACGCGGCTTCGTTCCAGACGACTGGACGTTCATCGCTGCCTCTTTGACGAAATGGTGGTGATAGCTGGAAACCGGCATCGCCTTGCGGGCGCAGGACGCTGTCGCTGAGGGGATGTCGGACGAAACATGGTCGCAGAACCATCTCGCCACGATCGCCCGTCATCATTTTGATAACCGGCGCAGCCATCAGGGGTGGCCGATGTCCTAGTCGCGGCGGGGAAACCCTCCGCCGATGAAGCCCAGGGCCCGATCCCTTCTCATTCTGCAGTGGAAACTCACATTCAAGTGAGATCGCCCTCGATCAGCGCGCCGGGCAAGTTCTGGTAGCAGACGGGACGCAGGAAGCGGCGTATGGAGAGCGTTCCGACTGATGTCGCACCGAAATTGGTCGATGCGGGGTATGGCCCGCCATGGACCATCGCGTCGGCCACCTCAACGCCCGTCGGGAACGAGTTGAACAGGATGCGTCCCGCCTTGCGTTCCAGAACCGGCATCAGCCGACGCGCCAGCCTGGCATCTTCATCGTCCATGTGAAGGGTTGTGGTGAGCTGCCCGTCGAGCCCGCTGGCGATGGCCAGCATCTCGTCCTCATCGCTGACGCGCACCACCAAACCCAGCGGCCCGAAGACTTCCTCGCCGAGCGAATGGTCCTGAACGTATCTGTCCGCGGAAATCTCGAACAGGTTCGGGCGCACGGCCCGCCCGTGCTCCTCGTTCATTACGACCGCCCTGACAGCATTGCGCGTGGCAAAGCGCTCGCGACCGTCGTGATACGCTTTGGCTATGCCTTCGGTCAGCATCACCTGCTCCCCGATCTGCGACAGCGCGGCGGCGGCGGCCTCCACGAAAGCGTCGCCATCGGGTCCGTTCCGGACCACGGCGATACCCGGATTGGTGCAGAACTGCCCTGCTCCCATGGTCAGCGAGGCGGCCCAGCCTTCGCCAATCGCCGCGCCGCGTGCCTGCAACGCGTGTGGCAGCAGAAACATCGGGTTGACCGACCCGAGTTCGCCAAAGAACGGGATCGGTTCCGGCCGTTGCGCGCACAGATCGAACAGCGCACGACCTCCGGCGAGGGAACCGGTGAACCCCACCGCCTTGATCAGCGGGTGCTGTACCAACGCCGCACCGACCTCGCGGTTTCCGCCCTGGATGAGCGAGAACACGCCCTTCGGCATCTCGGTGCGAAGGATCGCGGCGTAGATCGCCTCGGCAACGATCTCGCCCGTTCCCGGATGCGCCGAGTGGCCCTTGACCACGACCGGACAGCCTGCGGCCAACGCGGCGGCGGTATCGCCGCCAGCCGTAGAGAAGGCGAGCGGAAAATTGGAGGCGCCGAACACCGCAACGGGCCCGACCGGCCGCTGGATCATGCGCAATTCCGGGCGCGGCAGCGGCTTGCGGTCAGACAAGGCGGCATCCGTTCGACGGTCGAGATAGGCACCGTCGCGCAGATGCGCTGCAAACAGGCGTAACTGGCCGGTCGTGCGCCCGCGCTCGCCTTCGAGCCGCGCCGCAGGAAGTCCGGTCTCGCGCGTGCCGATATCGGTAATCGCCTCGCCACGCTTTTCGATCTCGTCGGCAATGGCTTCGAGAAACAGCGCACGCTGGTCGCGGGACAGATAGCCAAAGGTCCAGAACGCCTCTTCGGCGGCCCGGCAGGCCTGGTCGACAAGGGCCGGCGAACCGATCGAAAAGTCGCTCGCCGGTCCGCTGGCGGGCTCGGAGGAAAATGTCCTCTCGCTGCCGACCCAATCTCCGGCGATGAGATGCTTGCCATGCGGCGCGAATGTCGTAGCCATGATGTCCTCAGCGTCCCGTTTTCTGGCGCCATTCGGCGTATTTAGCCAAGTTCTCTTCCTTCGTCGCCGGATAGAGGCCGATGATCGCGGCGCCCGCATTCACTTGTTCGAGCACAAAGTCCTCGAAGCTCTCCATGCCGGTGCATTCGTCAGCGATCTCGTCGGCAAGATGTGCGGGAATGACCATCACGCCGTCGCCGTCGCCCAGCATCACGTCGCCTGGGAAAACCGGCGCATCGCCGCAGGAGATCGGCACGTTGATGTCGAGGGCTTCATGCAACGTCAGATTGGTCGGCGCGCTTGGGCGCTGATAATAGGCTGGCATGTCGAGCTTGCCAATGCCCTCGGCATCGCGGAAGCCGCCGTCCGACACCACGCCTGCGCAGCCTCGCCTGGCAAGGCGCGTAATCAGGATCGATCCAGCCGATGCCGCGCGCGCATCCTTACGGCTGTCCATGACGAGAACGAAGCCCGGCGGGCAGGTTTCCATCGCGACACGCTGAGGGTGGTCGGCGTTCCGGAATACGGTCAGCGGATTGCGATCCTCGCGCGCGGGTATGTAGCGCAAGGTAAAGGCCTGCCCGACCATGACTTCACCCCTCCAGTTTACCGGCGAAACGCCCTGGATGAACTGGTTGCGCAACCCGCGCTTGTAGAGTGCGGTGGCGACCGATGCGGTCGACACTTTCCTCAATTTATCGCGAGTCTCGTTCGATAGGACATATTCGGACATAATGGCCCTCAGAGTAGCTTGTTTTCGGTCAGGAAACG
>JAEWFU010000510.1 GCA_023388675.1 Pseudomonadota bacterium
GAATACTGGCAGAACCCGGAGGCCACGGCCAGGAAGTTCATCGGCGACTGGATGGTGACGGGCGACCAGGGCATCGAGGACGGCGACGGCTACATCCATTTCTTCGGCCGTGACGATGACGTCATCACGTCGGCAGGCTACCGCATCGGCCCCGGCGAGATCGAGGACTGCCTGACCGGGCATCCGGCGGTGGCGCTCGCCGCCGTTGTGGGCAAGCCCGACCCGCTGCGCACCGAGATCGTCAAGGCCTATGTGGTTCTCAAGGAGGGCGTCGAGCGCAACGAGGAACTGGCCGGCGACATCAGTCTGTGGGTGCGCGAGCGGTTGTCTGCCCACGAATATCCGCGCGAGGTGGAGTTCGTCGATTCGATGCCGTTGACGACCACCGGCAAGGTCATCCGCCGCATCTTCCGCGATCGGGCGAAGGCCGAGGTGGGTTAGCCGGCAGACGGGAAAGCGGACTTGCGTTTGTTTCCGTGCGTCCTTCGAGGCTCGCTGTGCTCGCACCTCAGGATGAGGACTGTAGCGCATCGCGCCCGCTGCGCTGCGGGTTCGATTAGCCCACCTTCCTCATCCTGAGGTGCGAGCGCAGCGAGCCTCGAAGGACGCGCCACGATAGAGGAGGCACGATCGGATCCTACGCCTCAGCCCTTCCCGAACGCCTTCCTGACCTTGTTGCGCAGAATGCGCGCCATGTTGCGCGTCTGGCGGTCGCGCAGGAGCTGGGCGGCGGCGCGGCGGGTGAGCCCTTCGGAGCCCGGGGTGAGGCCGATCACCATCGTGCCGAGCGGACGCCGTTCGCTCCACAGCCTGCTCAGCACCGGATGATCCGGAACCGCGCAGGAATCGGTCGCGTCGATGTTGGGGTCCTCGAGATGCGTCTTCGTGGTCTCGATCATCAGCAGCATGCCGGGAGAGAAGCGCGCATATTCCTCGTCATAGGCGGTCTTCCACGTATAGGCGCAGCCGGATTCGACGAAGACCACGAGGCTCGCGATCGGGCGGCCGTCCAGATAAAGCGCATGCACCCTGCAGAGGTCCTTTTCGGCCAGCCGGTGCGCCGCCTCGCGCGCGAACGCGGCGCGGAAGCGGTCGATCGCCATGGCGGTGCGTGCCCGGCCCTTCCATCCGGAGGCCTCCAGCGCGAGGAATTCCTCCATGCCCTGCCGAACCTCGTCCGGTTGGCGGGCGATGCGATATTCGAGATGGCCCAGATCGGAGAGGCGGCGACGCAGGCGCCGGAATTCGCCGGCATGGTGATTGCTGAGCGTCGCCTTCACGTAGTCGTCGCCGCCGAGTTCGCTCTGCAGGTACGGCCGCTCCATCCGGTTGGTGATCTCGAGCGGCAGGTTGCTGCTTTCAGCCAGCGCATTGACCATGGCGGCAAAGGGCCCGTCGAGACGCACTTCGGGCATGACGAACACCTTCGGCATGTTCAGATGCGGGCGCGCCAGCATGCCGAAGAAGTCCTCGATCACGCCGGCCGGGTCGTCGCTGTCGACGAGCGGCGTTCCAAGGGGGCCGAACGGGTGCGACCAGGTGCGCAGGATCGGCACGCCGAAAGGCGTCGTGGGCTTCTCGATGGTGAACGGCACCAGAAGGCGCAGGCGGCTGCGGTATTCGGTGCCGTCGCGAATCACCGCGAGGCGGACGTCGCGGTCCTCGAGGCGCGGCATGGCCGGCGCGAGGAAGCGCGGATTGAAGAAGACGTTTGGCTCAACCGAGCGTGCGCACAGATAGTCGAGCTCCTCGACCAGCTCGAAGCCGGCGGAAGCGGGGTAGATCGCCAGCTTGCGCGGCGGGCGGCTGTCCATCTGCTCGATGAGGGACGCGGGTACGCCTTCGGCGACGTAGTCTGCGAACTCCCCGATCATGCGGCCGGACGCGCTGCCGCTCAGTTCTTCAAGTAGGGGGACTGCGGCCATCTAGGCTACTCCCATATTGCTTCGCCCCGGAAACGGGACGATCATGACGATCCCCAGCCTGCGCCAGGCGATGAACGACAGCATCGCCGCCTCGCATGCCATGGCGATCGCGGTGGAGATCGCCGCGCCCCACAGGCCGTAGAGCGGGATCAGGAACACGTTGAGGATGACGTTCAGGGCCAGAGTGGCGCCGTAGACGATGGCGCAGATGTTCTGGTTGCCGCTCATCGTCAGCAGGCTTTCTGCCGGGCCTACGGAGGCGCGGGCAACCACGCCCGCCACCAGCACGAACAGCAGCGGGTAGCCGGCGTCGAAGCCGGGGCCGAACAGGCCCAGCATCGGCTTGCCGATGACCAGCACCGCCGCGCCCATGGCCAGCGAAGGCCAGAAGGTCCACGTGACGGTTTCGCGGGCGAAGGCCGCCAGCTTCTCGGGGTTGCCGCCATGTGCGTATTGGGCATAGCGCTGCGCCACGCCGGCCTTGACGGCAAAATAGACGAAATGCACCAGCGCCAGCGTCTTGACCGTGGCGAAATACACGGCGACGTCGTCGGGGTTCATAAACCAGCCGACCATCAGCACGTCGGCATTGGTCAGCATGAAGAAGAAGCCTTCCACGAGGAAGATCGGCAGCGACACCACCACCCATTCGCGGATGCGGAACAGCGGCGGCACGTCGCGCACCTCGCGGCCCGTCTGCGGAGCGATGGCGGCAAGCTGGAACAGGGTCGTCGCATAGGTCGCGACGATGGCGGCGACGATGCCGGTCTGCGCATCGGGCGCATAGCCGGCGAGGATCGCTCCGCCCATCAGCGCGAGAATCAGCACCGGGCGCAGCAGGTAGATCGGCGCCAGCGCCAGCACTGCCCAGGAGTTCGCCCTGGCGGTGCCTTCCAGCGTGTCGGAGAGCGCGATCATCGGCAGGCAGACGATGCCGAGATAGAAGGGCACGACGTAGTAGCTTTCGACGGCGTCGGAGAACAGCCACAGGCCGACGAGGCCGGCGGCCGCGAAAAGCGTCGAGGTGGCGAGCACGAAGGCGCGGCTTGCCGCCATCACGCCGCGCAGTTCGCCGAGACGTCCGCGTTCCCGGTATTCGGGTATGTAGCGCACGATCGAGGT
>JAEWFU010000108.1 GCA_023388675.1 Pseudomonadota bacterium
GCCCTGACGCGTCACGAAGTTTTCCAGCAGCGGCAGGATCGTGTCTGCCGAGACATGGCGCAGCGGCAGGATCGTGGCGCCATAGCCAGGCTGGATGGTGACGCTCTGGTCGAGTTGGGCAACGCCCATCGCCTCCGCGGCAACCATGAGCCTGAACCGGTTGCCCTCGCGCACGAGCGCGATGTCGTTGCTGCGCAGCGACGCCTCGAACATGGAGAGAATCTCGGCCGCCGGCACGGGCCTCGCGGTGACGATCGAAACCTGACCGCTGACGCGCGGGTCGATCACGTAGCTGATGCGCAGAATCTCACCGAGGATGGTACGCGTCGCGACGGCAACTTCGGCACTGTCCAGATTGACCTCGAAGGTTTCCCCGCTGGTGACGACCGGGGACAATTCGCTCGCCTGCGCCACGACCGACGTGCGATCCGTACCGCCGTAGAGTTGTGCCTGGGGGTTATTGCCGCGCCCGAAGCCGAACGAGGAAAGGAAGCCGCCACCCGACGGGTTTCTTGCACTCAGGTCGGCGTTGGTTGCCCGCTCAAGCGGATCGGGCCGCATCGCTTCTTCGATATTCTTGCCGGAAACGCAGGCCGACAGCAAAAGGGCCGCGACACCAAACACCGTCGCGAAACGCGCGCGCTTGGCCGCGACGATGTCCCCGCTCCCGACTTTCACTAAAACACCCCGACAAGCACGCGACATTTACTTATTGTAAAGACTTCTATCCCAGCGCAGTTCAGCTTGACAACAGGTTCTACCTGTTTTCCCATTTCTCCTTAACAGGAATGCGGGACCCTGTTGCAGTTGAGACAACGTTTGCCTGGGCAGTGTCGGCGAACAAGCAAGGAAAAGGCATGAATATCCACGATCCGGCACTCCAGGGTCGGGCAATGCTCGAGGCGATCGCAGATGCCGGACTCGCCGGTCTCGGTGCAATGGAGCGTGTGATGGGCGCGGGCGGTGTCACTCGCGCTTCTGACCTGCACCGGCTGGTGGATGCTCAGCTTGTCGATGCCGACGCATTGGCGGCTTTCCTCGCCAGCCGGTATGGGGTGCGGCTGCTGGACGGCGATGCTCTAAAAGAACTGGAGATAGCGGCATCGGACCTGTCACACAGGTTTCTTGTCGACAACTGGCTTCTTCCGTTGCGCGGCGCGGACGGGAGGCGGCTGGTGGGTGCGCTTCATCCGGGCGATCACGAGCCGCTTGATGCCCTTTTCGCCGTGCTGGATGAGCATGCCGAACTTTGCGTTGTTTCGGCGCCGGACATGGAAGCGCGGCTCGAGCGCCTCGCGGACGCGCAAGCTCCCGAGGGAAATGCGGAAGCCTCGCTGTCCTCGGAAGAAGCAATCGCCGACCTGCGGGACATGGCAAGCGGTGCGCCGGTGGTCATGGCCGTCGACGACATTTTTCGCCGCGCCATCGACCTGCGGGCGACCGACATCCATCTCGAACCAATGCGCGGGCGGCTCGTGCTGCGTTTCCGCATCGACGGCGTGTTGCGGGTCATGACGCCTCCGGCTGCGGATATGGGCGAGCCGATCGTCTCGCGCGTCAAGGTGCTTGCGGGGCTCGACATTGCCGAGCGTCGCCGACCGCAGGACGGCGGCATGCGCCTCAAGGTGCGCGATCGGGACATAGAGATGCGCGTCGCGACGCTGCCTTCGATTCACGGCGAGACGCTGGTGATGCGTATCCTGCAGCGCGACGGTGCGTTGGTCGACCTCGGCAGCATCGGCCTGCGCGGTCGGGATATGGAAACGCTGCACCGTCTGCTGGAGCATACGCATGGCATGATTGTCGTCGCCGGCCCCACCGGCAGCGGCAAGACGACGACACTGGCTGCCGCCCTCTCGCGGCTGAACGATCCGGGCCGCAAGATCGTCACCATCGAGGATCCGGTTGAGTACCAGATTCCCGGCATCGTCCAGTCGCAGGTGCAGCCGGCCATCGATCTCACATTCTCGTCGGCGATCCGCGCCTTCGTGCGCCAGGATCCGGACATCATCCTCGTCGGCGAAGTGCGTGATCCCGAAACGGCGCGAGCGGCGGTTCAGGCCGGTCTTACCGGCCACCTTGTCCTCACCACGGTCCACGCCAACACGGCCGCGGCCGCATTCACGCGTCTGCGCGATCTCGGTATCGAGAACTACCTCCTTGTGGGCGCCGTGCGGGGCGTCGTCGCCCAGCGGTTGGTTCGGCGACTGTGCGAACATTGCAAGCGTCCATCCACCATCGCCCCTGATCTGCTGGCTGGCGACCCGCGCTATTCGGCCGTGGGTTTCCGGGCGGGGGACCAGGTGTTCGAGGCTGTCGGCTGCGCCCGTTGCGCGGATGCGGGCTATCGCGGCCGTATCGCCGTATTCGAAATCCTCACGCTGGGCGAGGAGGTCGTGCATCTTACTTCGGAGGGCGGCGACAATGCCAGGATCGAGGCAGCCGCGCTGAGAGGCGGCATGACGACGATGGCCGATGACGCCGTGGGCAAGGCTCTCGATGGGCTGACGTCTCCGTCGGAAGTCGTGCGTGTGACCGCGCTGCGATAGGCAGCTTGCGGGGAGGTCACGCAGCCGAACTGTCGGCGCGGCGGCGTCGCCATGCACCCAACAGCAGTGACAGCCAGATTATGACGACGACCGCGCCGAGCACCGCAGCGATCGGTCGCTCGAAGAAGGCGGTAACGGCTCCATCGGACTTGATCATGGTGGTGATGAAGTTGCGTTCCAGGATCGGCCCGATGACGATGCCCAGGATGCATGGAGCGATCGGAATGTCGTTCTCCTCCATGAAGAAGCCGAGCACACCGAAGGCCAGCATCAGCACGATGCCATAGGCGGCGTTGTTAGAGGCGAACGCACCCACGATGCAGAAGATGAGGATCATCGGCATCAACACCCGCCTCGGGGTGCGCAACAGGTGCCTGGCGAGCTTGATGACGAGCCAGCCGAGCGGCACCATCAGCAAGTTAGCGAGAATGAAGATGAGGAAGACGGCGTAGATCGTCTGCGGATTGAACAGGAACAATGTGGGGCCGGGGTTGATGCCCTTGACGTAGAGCACGCCGATGACGATGGCGGTGATGGTGTCGCCGGGAATGCCGAATACCAGCGCCGGAATCCATGCGCTGGCTAGCGACGAATTGTTGGCCGACGTGCTTTCAATCACCCCCTCGACATGGCCCGTGCCGAATTTCTCCTGGTTGCGTGAGAAGCGGCGGCTGACGGCGTAGCTGACATAGGCGGCCACGTCTGCGCCGGCGCCGGGCAGGATGCCGATCGCGGTGCCGAGCACGTTTCCGCGCAACTGCTGCGGCCAATAGGCCCTGATCATCGCGCCCCAGTCGCGGAAGATGTTGCCCACCTTGCTTTGCACCGAGTCCCAGGGCGGTGCGCCGGCAGCGATCGTGCGCAACACCTCGGACACCGCGAAGAGGCCGATCATCGCGGGGATGAAATCGATCCCGGCGAGCATGTCGGTGGAGCCGAAGGTGAAGCGTGGCACGCCGGCGGGATTGTTCAGTCCCACGGTGGAGATAAGGAGGCCGATCAGCAGGCTGACCATGCCCCGGATCGGCGAGGCGGCGCCGATGAAGGCGGCGCAGGTGAGCCCCAGCAGCGCCATCCAGAAATATTCGGGCGACGAAAATTTCAGCGCGATCTCGGCGAGCGCCGGCGCGGCGAAGATCAGCACCGCAGTGCCGAACAACCCGCCGATTGCCGAGAAGACGACGCAGGCGCCCAGCACTTTCTCGGCCTGTCCCTTGCGGGTCATCGCGTAGGCTTCGTCCACATAGGCGGCAGAGGCCGGTGTGCCGGGTATGCGCAGCAACGCTCCGGGAATGTCCCCGGCAAAGATCGCCATCGCCGCGCAGGTAACCATCGCGCCGACGGCGGGGATCGGATCCATGAAGAAGGTGAGCGGCACCAGAAGTGCCGTCGCCATGGTGGCGGTCAGCCCCGGAACCGCTCCCACGAGCAGGCCGAAAAGTGCCGCTGAAATCAACGTGACAAGCACATCGACGGTGAAGACCAGTTCGAATGCGGCGAGGATCGCGTTCATACGGACTCCGTCCTACCAGGGCAGGCGGGGCATCAGCCCCTGCGGCAACGGCACTAGGAGTATCGAGCGAAAGACGAAATCGCAGATGAAAGCCGCGGCAAATGCGAAGACCAGCGTCTGCCACCAGGGCACACGCAGCATCCTGAACAGCACGATCAGCAGCAGTATCGAGATCGGAATGAAGCCGAGATAGCGCGCGAACAGGATGTAGACGATGACGCAGAGTATCGTCACCAGCACCGCTGGCATCGCACCCGGTTTTCGGGTCCACTCGGTGCGCGTGATGAGGGGAAACGGAGCGGAGCGAAACCCGCGCACGAACATGAGCAGGCCGCAGCAGACGAAACCGATGGCGATGGCTGTAGGAAACGCGGCCGCGCCGTAGCGCTGGCCGGGTATCGCCGGAAAGGTCTGCGAATATATACCGACAACCAGCCCGAAGACCAGCAGCATGGCACCCAACATGGTGTCGCTGAAGCGCATCGAAACCTCCCGTGCCAGACAGCGGCAAGACGAATGAAAGGCGCGGCTGCGCCCTTCATTCCCTTCATGCCGTCCGGTAGCTACTGGACGAGGCCGACGGCCTTCATCGTATCGCCGAGCGCCTGGTTGCTCTGGCTCATGAAATCGGCGAACTCCTGGCCCGCGGCCCAGCGCACGCCATATCCCTGTGCCTTCATGAAGTTGCGATAGTCGTCGCTGTTGTACACGGTCTCAAGAGCCGTGGTCAGCTTAGTGGCGACGTCTTCGGGCAGCCCGGCCGGGCCGACGATGCCGCGCCATGCGCCGATCTGCCAGTCCGAGCCGCCCGCTTCATTGAGCGTGGGTACGTCGGGGAAGAGTTCGGCACGGTTGGAGGACATGATGGCGAGCGACTTGACCCGTCCCGCCTCGATCAGGGCGCGGGCCTCCACCAGCGAGCACGGCACGATGTTGACCCCGCCCGCGACGAGTTCCTGCAGGCCGGGGGCCGCCCCTTCGCTGGGCACCCACGGCACCTTGGCAGGGTCGATGCCGCGATCGTTCAGCATACCGGCGATCGCCAGATGCCAGATGCCGCCCTGGCCGGTTCCGGACGCGCGGAACGTTCCGGGCTCTCCCGCTTCGATGGCGGCAAGCAGGGCTTCCAGCGTGTCATATTCGGAATCCGCGGCGACTTGCACACCCGCGGCATCCTCGTTCATCAGGGCCAGCGCGGTGTAATCCTCCCAGGTCAGTTCCGTGAGACCCTGCCAATGCATCATGCCGATCTCGACGGTCGCGATGCCCAGCGTGTAGCCGTCCGGATCGGCCTCGGCGATTGCCGAATGGCCGACTACGCCCGAGCCGCCCGTGCGGTTGACGACGTTGACCGGCTGGCCCAATTCCTTTTCGAGCACGGAACCGATGATGCGCGCCGTAGCATCGGTGCCGCCGCCGGCCCCCCAAGGCACGATGAGCGTCAGCGGACGCTCGGGATATTCGGCCATTGCCGGTGTTGCGAACGGCAGCAGGGTCGCGATGGCACCCGCTGCGGCAAGTCCAAGAACCGATCTTCTGAGCATTTCTTTCCTCCCGAAATTCTCGTCGATAGCGCCGTCCAGAATTGACGATACGGAACGTACGCGCAACCATCGGGTTAAAACAGACAGACGGGATGGTATGGACCGGTCCGGCGGGAAGGATCGGGTTCTTCGTTTCAGGAACCCCGATCCATCACAAAGCAGGCCCGTCAAAGTCGGTGCCAGAGGATGGAGAAGCAACGTCGTTTCATGGTCGAGAACCAGATCGCTGCCCGCGGCGTGCGCGATCCGAACGTGCTCGAGGCCATGAGTTCCGTTCCGCGTCAGTGTTTCATCGCTGAAGACTTGCGCGACCGGGCGTATGAAGACACGCCGCTGCCAATCGGCGAAGGGCAAACGATCTCCCAGCCGTTCATCGTGGCATACATGATCGAAGCCGCGAGGATTACCCCCGGCGCGCGGGCTCTGGAGGTCGGAGCCGGATGCGGCTATGCCGCGGCGGTCATGAGCCGGATCGCCGGGAGCGTTCATGCGATCGAGCGCCATGCCAGTCTCGGTAGGGCGGCTGCGGAAAGGTTGCGGTTTCTTGGCTACGACAATGTCGAATTGCGTGTGGCCGGCGGTACGAAGGGTTGGCCGGATGCGGCGGCGTTCGACGCCATTGTCGTCTCGGCGGGCGGCACCACCGTGCCACAGGCTC
>JAEWFU010000153.1 GCA_023388675.1 Pseudomonadota bacterium
TTCCAGCCGCGATTTCGGCAAGGACATCATTCCGTACATCGTCAAGAACGGGAAGGCCGTGGCCCATCGCTTCGCCACCTCTTGCGTGCGCTCCAGCTTCGAACGCGAGGCCTACTGGCGCGATGTCGGCACCGTGGATGCCTATTGGGAAGCCAATATCGACCTGACCGATATCACGCCCGAGCTCGATATCTACGATCGGGACTGGCCGATCTGGACCTATGCCGAGATCAAGCCGCCGGCCAAATTCGTCCACGACGAGGAGGGACGGCGCGGTTCGGCGATCTCCTCGCTGGTGGCGGGCGACTGCATCATCTCGGGCGCGGCGCTGCGGCGGAGCCTGATCTTCACCGGCGCGCGGGTGAACTCGTTCTCCTCGCTCGACGAAGCGGTGGTGCTGCCGAACTGTCATGTCGGCCGCAACGCGCAGCTTTCCCGCGTGGTGATCGACCGTGGCGTCAAGATTCCGGAGGGGCTGGTGGTGGGCGAGGATCCAAAGCTCGACGCGCAGCGTTTCAGGCGTACGGAAAAGGGCGTATGCCTGATCACGCAGAAGATGATCGACCGGCTGGAGTGATCGGTTGCATAAAGTCCTCGCTCTATGTCGCCCCCCTCTGTCCTGCCGGACACCTCCCCCACACGGGGGGAGATCGGCAGCTTCGCTCTCGTTACTTGTTCTGCCACGTCGCCGATTGGCGAAACCCGTGCCGCTGGCTGATCTCCCCCCTCGTGGGGGAGATGTCCGGCAGGACAGAAGGGGGCAACGTCAAGACCGTTCGCCCGAGGTCCGCGCGCCATGAGAATCCTTTCCGGCGCATCCGAGGTGTTTCCGCTGGTCAAGACGGGCGGGCTGGCAGACGTGACCGGCGCGTTGCCGGGGGCGCTGGCAGCCTTGGGCGTCTCGGTGCAGACGATGCTGCCCGGCTATCCGTCGGTGATCGCGCGGTTGCCGAAGAAGGCGAAGGCGCTGCACAACTATTCAGACCTCTTCGGCGGCAAGGCGCGCCTCGTTTCCGGCACCCTCGACGGCCTCGACCTGATCGTGCTCGACGCCCCGCATCTGTTCGACCGGCCGGGCGGGGCCTATGGCGACGGCAGCGGGGTGGACTGGCCGGACAACTGGCGCCGCTTTGCCGCATTCGCGCGCGCCGCGGCCGATGTCGCGAGCGGGGCGGTTGGAGACTTCCGGCCCGATGTCGTGCATGCGCATGACTGGCAGGCGGCATTGACGTTGGCCTATCTGCGCTACGACGAGCGGCCGTCGCCGCCCTCGGTGATGACGGTGCACAACCTCGCCTTTCAGGGTCAGTTTCCCGCCTCGATCTTCCCCGAACTTGGCCTGCCGCCGCAGGCGATGGCGCTCGACGGCGTGGAATATTTCGGCGGCGTCGGCTTCCTCAAGGCAGGCCTGCAGGCGGCGCAGGCGATCACGACCGTCAGCCCGACCTATGCGCAGGAAATCCGCACGCCCGAATTCGGCATGGGGCTCGACGGGCTGATCAATCTCAGGGCCGGGCGTCTGCACGGCATCCTGAACGGCATCGATACCGGTCAGTGGGATCCGCAGGCCGATCCGCATCTGGCGGAGACCTTTTCGGCGAAATCGCTCAAGGCGCGCAGCCGGAACCGGCGGGCGGTGGAGCAGCGTTTCGGTCTCGACCCCGATGCAAGCCCGCTTCTCTGTGTCGTCAGCCGTCTGACGTGGCAGAAGGGCATGGATATTCTCGCAGCCGAGCTTGACGCGATCGCCGGCCTCGGCGCGCGGCTGGCGGTGCTGGGCTCCGGCGACCAGGGGCTCGAGGGCGCGCTGCTGGCCGGGGCCGCGCGCCATCGCGGGCGCATCGGCGTGGTGATCGGTTATGACGAGGTGTTGTCGCACCTCCTGCAGGGCGGCGCAGATGCGATCCTGATCCCGTCGCGGTTCGAGCCGTGCGGGCTGACCCAGCTTTACGGGCTGCGCTACGGCTGCGTGCCGGTGGTGGCGCGGACCGGCGGGCTCGCCGATACGGTGATCGATGCCAACCATGCCGCGCTCTCCGCAGGCGTGGCAACCGGGTTCCAGTTCGCCCCCGGATCGGGGGACGCGCTTGTCGGCGCGGTGCAGCGCCTGTGCGGCGTTTTCGCCGATCGCGGGGCTTGGACAGCGATGCAGAAGCAGGGCATGAAGGCGGACGTATCCTGGCAGGCGAGCGCGCGGGACTATGTCGCGCTGTTTCGTTCGCTGGCCGCATGACAGAGGAACTTTGCATATGATCTCGATCGTCGAGACCACGCCGTATGAAGACCAGAAACCGGGCACGTCCGGCCTGCGCAAGAAGGTGCCGGTCTTCCAGCAGAAGAACTATGTCGAGAACTTCATCCAGTCGATCTTCGATTCGGTGGCGGGCTACCGGGGCGAGACCCTGGTGGTGGGTGGCGATGGCCGCTACTTCAACCGCGAGGCGATCCAGATCGCCATCAAGATGGCCTCGGCCAACTGCTTCGGCCGCGTGATCGTCGGGCGCGGCGGTATCCTGTCGACGCCGGCCGCGTCGCATCTCATCCGCAAGAACGAGGCCTTCGGCGGCATCATCCTGTCGGCCAGCCACAATCCGGGCGGGCCGAACGAGGATTTCGGCATCAAGTACAATGTCGGCAATGGCGGTCCTGCGCCCGAAAAAGTCACGGAAGCGATCTATGCCCGCAGCCGCGAGATCGACCGCTATGCGATCGCGGATGTGCCCGACATCGATCTCGACACGGTGGGCAGCTTTGCGGCCGGGGACATGGCGGTCGAGGTGGTCGATCCGGTGGCCGACTATGCCGAGCTGATGGAGAGCCTGTTCGACTTCGACGCGATCAGGGCGATGTTCGCGTCCGGTTTCCGGATGGTGTTCGATGCCATGCATGCCGTGACCGGACCTTATGCGGTGGAAATCCTGGAGCGACGGCTTGGCGCGGCGCAGGGTACTGCGCGCAACGCCGTGCCGCTGCCCGATTTCGGCGGCCATCATCCCGACCCGAACCTCGTTCATGCGCGCGACCTCTTCGACCTGATGATGTCGGACGATGCGC
>JAEWFU010000234.1 GCA_023388675.1 Pseudomonadota bacterium
AGGAGGGCGTGGAGCGGGGTATCAACCCGATCGACAGCGGTTCCAACGTCCACACCCACGTGATGAAGACGGAAGCCCTGCGTCAGGCGCTGGACAAATACGGCTTCGACGCCGCCTTTGGCGGCGCACGGCGCGACGAGGAAAAATCGCGCGCCAAGGAGCGTATTTTCTCGTTTCGCGACGCCAAGCATGGCTGGGACCCCAAGAACCAGCGTCCGGAGATGTGGAAGATCTACAACACGCGGATCAAGCAGGGCGAATCGATCCGTGTTTTCCTGCTCTCCAATTGGACCGAGCTCGATATCTGGCAGTACATTCTGCAGGAGAACATCCCGATCGTGCCGCTCTATTTCGCCGCAAGGCGGCCGGTGGTGGAGCGCGACGGGATGCTCATCATGGTCGACGACGGCCGCCTCAGGCTGCAGCCGGACGAAGTGGTGCGCGAACGGCTCGTGCGCTTCCGCACGCTCGGCTGCTATCCGCTGACCGGCGCGATCGAATCCGACGCCGATACGCTGGAGGGGGTCGTCTCGGAAATGCTGATCGCGCGCACCTCCGAACGCCAGGGCCGTCTCATCGACCGCGACGAGACGGGCTCGATGGAGAAGAAGAAGCGGGAAGGGTATTTTTGATCATGCTTCAGAATGCGGCAGAGGCCCGGCCCGTATCGAGCGATGTCCTGGACTATCTCGCGGAGCAGGAGCGGAAGTCGATGCTCCGCTTCCTCACCTGCGGCTCGGTGGACGACGGCAAGTCGACGCTGATCGGCAGGCTGCTCTACGACACCAAGCTGATTTTCGAGGACCAGCTTGCGACCCTTGAAAGGGATTCGAAGAAGCACGGCACGGCCGGCGACGGGATCGATTTCGCGCTGCTGGTCGACGGTCTCGAAGCCGAGCGCGAGCAGGGCATCACGATCGATGTCGCCTACCGCTTCTTTTCGACGCCGAAGCGAAAGTTCATCGTCGCCGACGCGCCGGGGCACGAGCAATACACCCGCAACATGGTGACCGGAGCCTCGACCGCCGATCTCGCCATCGTGCTGGTCGATGCGCGCAAGGGTATCCTGCCGCAGACCCGTCGCCACTCCTTCATCGCCTCGCTGCTCGGCATCCGGCATATCCTGCTGGCCGTGAACAAGATCGACCTCGTCGACTACGATCAATCGGTCTTCGATGCGATCGCCTCGGAGTACCGGGCGTTCGCCGGCCAGCTCGGGTTCGCTTCCGTCGTGCCGATCCCCGTTTCAGCGCGCTACGGCGAGAACGTCGTGACGCGTTCGGACAGGACGGTCTGGTATCACGGCCCCACGATGATCGAGCATCTGGAGACGGTGAAGGTCGACGAGGACAAGGCGCAACGGCCGTTCCGCTTCCCCGTTCAGTATGTGAACCGGCCCGATCTCGATTTCCGCGGCTTTGCGGGAACGATTGCCTCCGGTGCTGTGAGGCAGGGCGACGAGGTGGTGGTCGCGAAGTCGGGAAAGAAATCGCGCGTGAGCCGCATCGTTGCGGCCGGCGGAGATCTTTCCGTCGCGCGCGAAGGGCAGGCGGTGACGCTGGTGCTCGAAGACGAGGTCGAGGTGTCGCGTGGCAATGTGCTGGTTGCGCCGGAAGCGCGGCCGCAGGTGGCCGACCAGTTCGCGGCCAATATCGTCTGGTTCGACGAGCACGCCCTGATTCCGGGCCGCACCTATCTGCTCCGCACCGAGACCGATCAGCTTGGCGCCACCGTCACTGAGCTCAAATACCGCACCAACATCAACAACTTCGCCCAGGAGGCGGCGAAGTCGCTCGAGATGAACGAGGCCGGTGTCTGCAATATCTCCGTACAGTCGCCAATCGTGTTCGACAACTTCGCGGAGGACCAAACGACGGGCGCCTTCGTGCTGATCGACCGCATCACCAATGCGACGGTCGGCGCCGGCATTATCCTGCATCCGCTGCGTCGTGCCGCCAATGTCCACTGGCAGGCGCTGGACGTGAACAAGGCGGCACGCGCTGACCTGAAGCACCAGAAGCCGGCGGTGCTGTGGTTCACCGGCCTCTCGGGCTCGGGCAAGTCGACCATCGCCAACCTGCTCGAGAAGAAGCTGCACGCATCCGGCCGCCACACCTACATTCTGGACGGCGACAATGTGCGCCATGGCCTCAACCGCGATCTCGGTTTCACCGAGGAGGATCGCGTGGAGAACATCCGCCGCGTCGCCGAGGTGGCGCGCCTGATGGCCGATGCCGGGCTGATCGTGCTGGTGTCGTTCATCTCGCCCTTCCGCGCCGAGCGCCGGATGGCCCGTGAGTTGATGAGCGAGGGCGAATTCGTTGAGGTGTTTGTCGATACGCCGTTCGAGGAATGCGCGCGGCGCGATCCGAAGGGGCTGTATGCGCGGGCGCTGAAGGGCGAGATCGCCAATTTCACCGGTGTCGACTCGCCTTACGAGGCGCCGGAGAATGCGGATGTCCATCTTGAGACTGCTGGACGCGCGCCGGAAGAGATGGCCGACGAACTGGAAGCGTGGTTGCGCCAGCGCGGCTATTGCTGACGGCGCGCCGACAGGGTATCGCGATGCCCATGGAGAACCTGCCTGACGACAGCGCCGTGCTTTCCGTTCTCGAACCGCTCGCATTGGTGGCGGGGCGGCGGATCATGGAAATTTGCGACCGGGGTTTTGCGGCCGAGCAGAAATCCGATTGTTCGCCGGTCACGGAAGCTGACCGGGACGCCGAGGCGATCATCCTGAAAGGCTTGAGGGAGAGCTTTCCCGGCATTCCCGTCGTCGCCGAGGAAGAGGCCGCCGAGGGGCACGCGCCCGTTTCTGTCGGCAGTGTCTTCTTTCTCGTCGATCCACTGGACGGCACGCGCGAGTTCGTCAGCGGCAATGGAGACTTCACCGTCAACATTGCGCTGGTGCGCGACGGCACTCCCGTCATCGGTGTGGTCTATGCGCCGGCGCGGCGGGAGCTCTATTCGGGCTATCCCGGTTCGGCCTCGATGGTTGCAACCGACGCCGATCACAACCCGCTGGATCGTCGCGCAATCGTAGTGCGCGATGGTTGCGCACCGCTGACGGTCGTCGCAAGCCGCTCCCACAACACGCCGGATACCGACGCCTTCATCGGCCGCTACGAGCCGGCCCTGCGCGTTTCGGTGGGGTCGTCGCTGAAATTCTGCCTGCTCGCCTGCGGCCAGGCGGACCTCTACCCGCGCCTCGGCCGGACGATGCAGTGGGATACGGCGGCAGGCGATGCGGTGCTGCGCGCCGCAGGCGGCATGACCCGCACGCTCGACGGCGAGCCGTTCCGATACGGCGCCGGCACCGCGGAAGGGGATGCGCCTTTCGCGAACCCGCATTTCATCGCTGAGGGCCGGCTGCCGCGCGGCTAGGCCGTGGTCGCCGAGATTTTGGCACTCACTTCCCTGTGATCTCACCGTCAAGCTCATGTGGCAAAAGGCTGCCATGGGCCGTGCAGGATTTGCCATTCCCGCCCGCATGCCTATAACGCGCCCCGAGACCCCGAAGGCGAATTGCACGATGACCACGATTGCCACCCCGTATTACCTGATCGACAAGCAGAAGCTGTTGCGCAACATGGAGAAGATCGCCCATGTGCGCCAAGCCTCGGGCGCCAAGGCGCTGCTCGCGCTCAAATGCTTTGCCACGTGGTCGGTGTTCGACCTGATGCGCGACTACATGGACGGCACCACCTCCTCGTCGCTCAACGAGGTACGGCTCGGCCGCGAGAAATTCGGCGGCGAGACCCACGCCTATTCTGTCGCCTACGCGGATCACGAGATCGACGAGGTGGTTTCCAACGCCGACAAGATCATCTTCAACTCGATCGGACAGCTAGAGCGCTTCGC
>JAEWFU010000231.1 GCA_023388675.1 Pseudomonadota bacterium
GAGGCCGACTATCACCTGCGCGTAGTCTGCGAGAACCTCGACGCCTATAACCGGTTCCTGGAAGGCTTCCTGTTCCGCCTGCCGGGCATCGCCAATGTCCGCACCAATCTGGTGCTCAAGGACATCAAGCAGGAAACCGCGCTGCCTCTGTAGCCCGCCAGCGCGGGATAAGACATTTTTCACCACGCGGCGAGCTTTCGCGCGACCTATACACTTCGGCAGTCACCCGCATGGTAGAAACGCAGAATTCTGTAGGGTGTGCAAAGTTGATCGACCGGGATTCACTTTTCATTGCCGCAGGCCTCTGCGCTGCCGCGCTGGCTCTGCCCATGCTGAGCGTCTGGATTCACAATCGCTCCGACCGCTTTCTGGTCGGCTGGGCGGCGGGAATGCTGCTGCTCGCGACCGGCGTCATCCTCTATTCCGTGCTGCCGCCCGACAACATGGCGATTGCTGCCACGGCCTTCACCATGGAAATCATCGGCTTCGTGATCGTGTTCGTTGCCGCCAGGCAGTTCGCAGGCAGGGCAACCTCGTTCTTTCATGTGGCGCTGCTGTTGCTGACGGCCGTCCCTGTCGGTTTGCCGATCGCGCTCGGCTTCGACGGATTCGGCATCATGATCTACAACTTCCTCGCAGGCGGATTTCTCGCCGCGAGCGCGGGGCATTACTGGACGACCCGTTCCGAAGCGCCCTCATCGATGGCGCTCCTTTGCCTGCTCTACGTTCTGGCGGCCCTCTCCTTCTTCGCCTGTGGCGCCGTCCTCCTGCATCAGGCCGAATGGATCATGGGGCGCAGACCGGACAACTGGGCCGAACAGTTCAACGCCATCATGTGCATAATCGGCATAACCGGGGTTGGCGCGCTTTCGCTCGGCCTCAACCATGCGCGCGCGGCACGCCGGCACAGGCTGGAAGCGCGTACCGACATCCTCAGTGGCTTGCTCAACCGCCGTGCACTGTTCGACGCGATGACGGCACAGGACCTTGAGCCCGGACATGCCGTGGTGGCTTTCGACCTTGATGACTTCAAGGCCATCAACGACCGCCACGGTCATGCGATTGGCGACGAAATCCTGCGCCGTTTCGCCGATGCACTGCGCATGAACCTGCGAGAGGGCGACCTGGCCGCCCGAATCGGCGGGGAGGAATTCGTCCTCGTATTGAAAGATTCGTCTTTCCTGCTTGCCACCAGCACGGCGGAGCGCGTTCGCGCGATCTTCGCCCAAAGCCGGGTCGAAACAACGAACGGCCTGATTTCAGGCACCGCCAGCGCCGGCGTCGCGCTTGTTCAGAACGAAAACGAAAGCTTCGAGGCCGTGCTCCACCGCGCAGACACGTCGCTCTACCGGGCCAAGGGCAGCGGCCGCGACAAGGTGGTGGCCGAACTTCAGGCGGTCGCCTGAGGCCCGGACACAGTCAGCCGACGAAGGCGCGTTCGACCACGAATTCCGCAGGCTTGTTGTTGGCCCCTTCGGTGAGGCCGAACGTTTCGACGAGAGCCTTTACGTCGCGGATCATGTCCATCGAACCGCAGATCATCACGCGGTCGACAGCCGGATCGAAGGGCGGCACCTCAAGATCGGTGAAAAGCTGCCCACTTTCGATCAGCGTGGTGATGCGGCCCATCTTGGGATGGTTTTCACGCGTCGTCGTAGCGTAGTGCGTGAAGCGACCAGCCGCCAGTTCGCCGATCAGTGGATCGTCGATGAGACCGCGGGCGAGGTCGTTGCCGTAAACGAGCTCGGCCACGTCGCGGCAGGTGTGGGTAAGCACGACCTGCTCGAATTTCTCGTAGGTCTCGGGGTCACGCATCAGGCTGGCGAAGGGCGCGATGCCGGTGCCCGTCGAGATCATCCACAACCGCTTGGCGGGCGTCAGCGCGTCGAGCACCAGCGTGCCCGTCGACTTCTGGCGCATCAGCACCGTGTCGCCGGGCTGGATCTTCTGCAGGTGCTGGGTCAGCGGACCGTCCGGAACCTTGATCGAGAAGAACTCGATCTCCTCGTCCCAAGCCGGGCTGGCGATCGAATAGGCACGGAACACCGGCTTCTCGGCATTGGGCAGGCCAATCATCACGAATTCACCGGACCGGAATCGGAAGGCTTGCGGGCGTGTGATGCGGAACGAGAACAGCCGGTCGGTATAGTGGCGCACCGACACCACGCGCTCGGCATAGACACCGGCGGGAATGGGAAACTCGATCGGGCGTGCGGTACCGACTTCCTGGCGCGCGGCTGTGTTCATTCCTGTCGTCCTGCTGCTTGATATGGGGCCGGAGAAAAGCGATCACGGCGGTTGCAAGGTCTGTGCTTGCCAGTGAAGTTTATTAGTATACAAATGAATATTACGTCAAGGCAGCACAGTAGGGCGGCGTTCCAAATTGCGCGTCTTCAGCAGATTCTCTATCCCGGAATTGCGCCATGATTGAGAAAGAAGCCGCAGCAGGCACGGTGGCAGGGATCGACGTCGGCGGAACCTTCACCGACCTGCTCCTGATCGACGGCGCCGAGGACGGCAGGGTGCGCATTGCCAAGGTGCCCACCACTGTCGACAACCAGGCGTTCGGTGTGGTCGCGGCACTCGAGGCCACCGGCAAGACCGTCTCCGACATAGACCTCATCGTCCACGGGACGACCACGACGACCAATGCGGTGCTGGAGCGGCGCCTCGCCAGAACCGGTATGATCACCACGGCCGGCTTCCGCGACGTGATCGAGCTTGGCCGACGCACCCGCCCGCAGCCCTACGGCATGACGGGCGTGTTCGTGCCGGTCATCCCGCGCGACTTGCGCCTGGAAGTTCCGGAGCGGGTGGAGGCGTCCGGCAATTTGCGCATTCCCCTCGACGAGCAAGCCGTGCGCGAAGCAGTCCAGCACCTGCTGGACGCTGGCTGCGAGTCCTTGGTGATCCATTTCCTTCATGCCTATGCCAATCCGGCGCATGAGCTGCGCGCAGCCGAAATCGCGCGCTCGATGTGGCCGAACGAACACGTTACGACGGGTCATTCACTGCTGTCGGAGGCCCGCGAGTTCGAGCGTGGGGTGACCGCCGCCGTCAACGCCTCCGTGCAGCCGATCCTCAAGCGCTACATCGGCAGGCTTGCCGATGAACTGAACGCGCGGGGCTACGCGCGCGACTTCCTCGTCATGAACGGCAATGGCGGCATGATCTCGGCGCGTTTCGTCACCGAGGAGGCGGCAAAGACCGTCATGTCGGGGCCTGCCTCCGGCGTCATGGCCGCCGCCTATACGGCGCGCCGCGCCGGTTTCCCGCACGTCGTCACCTACGACATGGGCGGCACCTCCACCGACGTCGCGCTGATCCGCAACGCCCGGCCGGCGGTCTCCAACGAGATCGAGATCGAATATGCGATGCCGATCCATGTGCCGATGGTCGATGTACATACGGTCGGCGCAGGCGGCGGCTCGATCGCACGGATCGACGACGCAGGTCTGATCCGCGTCGGGCCGGACAGCGCAGGCGCGACCCCTGGACCGATCTGCTACGGTCGCGGCGGCAGGGAGCCGACCGTGTCGGATGCAAATCTCGTGCTCGGGCGACTGAACCCGAACCGGCTGCTGGCGGTCGACAATCCAGTTTCGGTCGAAACCGTCACGGACATCTTCGCCGAACGGATCGGTCGCAGGGCCGGCCTCGACGGCGTTGACGCCGCAGGCGCGGTGTTGAAACTCGGCAACCTCAAAATGGCTGGCGCAATCCGCATGGTCTCGGTCGCCAAGGGGCACGACCCGCGCGACTTCGCGCTTTTCGCCTTTGGCGGCGCCGGACCGCTGCACGCGGCAGCCCTCGCACGCGAACTCTCGATCCCGAAGGTGATCGTTCCGGCGCGCCCGGGCATCACCAATGCGCTCGGCTGCGTGGTGGCCGACCTGCGGCACGACTTCGTCCGCACGGTGAACGTTCCCGTGGCCGAGATCGACGAAGCCGAACTTGCCGCCATTCTCGCCGCACAGGCTGACGAAGGCCGTGCATTGATCGCCAAGGAGGCAGTGAAACCGCAGACGCTTCGCTTCGTCCATTCCGCCGACATGCAGTTCGTCGGCCAGACGCACCTCATCAACGTCGCGCTACCCGGCGGCGCGGTGTCGAAGGCCGAACTGCAGTCGCTGTTCGAGGCCGCCTATTTCGCCCGGTTCAAGGTGTCCTTGCCGGAAATCCGAGCCAACCTCGTCAACCTCAACACCTCGGTGATCGGCGAGCGCCGACAGATCGACCTGTCGCTGCTGATCGATCCCGCGGGCCGGATGGCGACGCTCGCCGAGGCACAAACGGGCACGCGACCGGTCTGGTTCGATGGAAGCTGGATCGAGACCCCCGTCTACGCCCGCGAAAAGCTGCCGCTCAATGCCACGATCATGGGACCTGCGATCCTCGAACAGCTCGATGCCACAACGGTTGTGGAACCCGGCGACCGCGTCACCCAGGACGCCGACGGCAACCTGATCATCGAGGTGGGACCTTAGCGATGTCGACCTTTAACCACCCCCACTCCGACCCTTCGGGCCACCTCTCCCCCTGCCCGGGGGAGAGGAAAACCGGCCGCTATGCTGACGCCTTCCAGAATGCCGACGTCTTTCCAGCTTGGGTTCCTTTCCCCCGGGCAGGGGGAGAGGTGGCCCGAAAGGTCGGAGTGGGGGTGCTGGGCCGCACCGATGCAAGCACAGAAATGCGAAACTGATGACAACCCTCGACGCCATCACGCTTTCGGTCATCGAGGCGGCGCTGCAGCAGGCCTGCGACGAGATGGATCTCGCCTTCTCGCGCTCGGCCTTTTCGCCGATCATCGCCGAGGCGAACGACCGATCCGACGGCATCTATGCGGCAGACGATGGATCGCTGATCGCGCAGGGCGTCGGTGGTCTGCCGGTGTTCGTCGGCGTCATGCAATATTCCACGCGGACCCTGATCGAGATGATCCGCGACGGCCGCTGTCTGCCGCCAGAGGAAGGCGACATCTACATCGTCAACGACCCCTATCTCGGCGGCACCCACTTGATGGACGTGCGTTTCGCCATGCCGGTATGGCGAAACGGCGAGATTTTCTGCTGGCTGTCCAATACGGGCCATTGGCCCGACATAGGCGGTGCGGTGCCGGGCGGGTTTTCAGCTTCCGCAACGGCGGTCGAGCAGGAAGGCCTGCGCCTGCCGCCGGTCAAGCTATTCAAGAAAGGCACGCTCGACCCCGAGATCTACGCCATCATTACGTCCAACATCCGGATTGCCGAGCAGCGCATAGGCGACATCAGGGCGCAGGCCGCCGCTCTCCAGGTCGGCCAGTCGCGGCTGTTCGAAATCCTAGACCGTTACGGTGACGAAACGGTCACCCAGGCCATCGCCGAGCTGCGCCGCCGCGCTGCCGTGCAGATGCGCGCCAGGATCGCAGCCATCGAAGACGGCGTCTACCACGGCCTCGCTTTCGTCGATTCCGACGGCGTCGTGGATCAACCGCTGGAGATCAGGCTCGCGGTCGAGAAGAAGGGCGACACGCTCACCTTCGACTTCGCCGGCTCCAGCCCGCCCTGCATCGGCCCGATGAACTCGGTGCTGGCGACGACGCATTCCTCCGTCTATCTGGCCATGCGCCACATCTTTCCCGATGTTCCGATCAGCGCCGGCGCGTTCGAGCCGCTGGTGATCCACCGTCCCGAAGGCACATTCCTCGACGCGCAGTACCCGCGGCCCGTGTCGGGCTGCGCAGCGGAAGTCTCGCAACGCATCGCGGAAGCGGTATTTTCCGCCATGGTGAAAGCACTGCCCGAGCAGGTGACGGCCGCACCAGCAGGATCGAGCGGCAATTTTGGACTTGGCGGGTTCGACCCGGTACGCGGCCGCCCCTTCGTGCTCTACCAGCTCTCCGGCGGCGGCTATGGTGGCAATGCCGACCATGACGGCCTCTCCAACGGCTGCTCGACCATCGGCATCTCCAAGTCGCCGCCGGTGGAGATCATGGAACAGTCCTACCCCATCCTCTACAACCACTATCGGCTCCGGGAAGGCTCGGGCGGGGCGGGCAAGCATCGCGGCGGGCTGGGTCTGGACTACGAAATCGAGCTGCTGCGCGGCGACGCGCGTGCCTCCTTCGTCATGGATCACGGCCGCTACGGGCCACAGGGCGCGCTGGGTGGACAGGACGGCGCGGTCAACACGGTCACCGTCTATCGCGACGGGCAGGCGCATGTGCCACAGCACCTTTCCAAGGAACAGGACATCCCGATGAAGGCGGGCGACCGCGTCCGGGTCGGCACACCCGGCGGCGGCGGCTATGGCCCTGCTTCGGAGCGCGATCGCGAGGCCGTGCTGCACGACGTACGGCTGGGCTACTACACCGCCGAACAGGCCGAACGCCTCTTCGGCATTGCCGAGGCCGACAAACGATCCGCATAGGGCAAAGCAGGCACGGTCATTTCTCCACACTGCCCGACTTTGCCAGCGCCAGTATATCCTCGAACACCTCTTCCCATGCCTCACCGTCGAGATCGATGAGGTTGAAGGACTTCAGGAAGAACACCCCTTCGCTGGCGAGAAAAGCGAGCCGCGCGTTGCGCGCTCGAGTGCTCGACAGGTCGAGCCCGTCCAGCCTGCTGTTGTACCATTCGCGGCTCTCGGCGACCTGATCCGGCTGCTGCAGCAGGGCGGTCATCATCACAGCGGATCGCGAGGCCTCGTCGTTGTCGCCCCGGCGCGACGCCTCTATATGCCCCAGGATCACCGTTTCCGGGTTCGAGTCCTCGCCGGCAAAGGCCATCACCTCCTCCTCGAAAGTATCGCCCCACCGCCGGATCATCGCGCGGATGAGGTTCTCCTTGGAGCCGAAGGCATATTGCACGCCGCCCTTGGTGATGCCGGCTTCCCTCGCAACGGCATCGATGGTCAGCCCGGCTGCGCCGGCGCGCATCACCACCGCTTCCGCCGCATCGAGCACCTTGTCGCGATCAATCGTCCTCGGCCGGCCTGCCATTGTTACCTCTTTAATTTCAATACGAACGTATTTATATAGGTCGCTCGATATGTCCAAACTGCCATTTGCGGCAGCAAGACCGAGGCCACACCGATGACTTCCCGCAACCGCTGGTTCGTTCTGGCGATCGTTTCGAGCGCGCTTTTCCTCATCGTTATCGACATGACCGTGCTTTACACCGCGCTCCCCCGGCTGACACATGATCTCGGGGCCACCGCGTCCGAAAAGCTCTGGATTGTCAACGCCTATCCGCTGGTCGTGGCCGGGTTGCTGCCCGGTCTCGGCGCCCTGGGAGATCGTCTCGGACACAGACGCCTCTTCATGGCGGGCCTGCTCGTCTTCGGCGCCGCATCGTTGATGGCCGCATTTTCGCCAACGCCCGCCATTCTCATCGCTGCCCGTGCGCTGCTTGCGGTCGGTGCCGCGATGATGATGCCCGCCACGCTCTCGATTATTCGGCTGACCTTCACCGACGAGAAGGAACGCGCCTTCGCGATCGGCATCTGGGCGGCGGTCGCCTCGGGTGGTGCAGCTCTCGGCCCGGTGATCGGCGGCGTGCTGCTGGAATATTTCTGGTGGGGCTCGGTCTTTCTCATCAACGTACCGATCGTCTTGGCGGCCTTCGTACTGGCGGGGATGCTGCTGCCCGCGCGGCCCGGCGACGCCGGAAGGCCCTGGGATCTGATCGGCTCGCTGCAGATCATGGTTGGCCTCATCGGTCTCGCCTATGCGATCAAGGAAGTGAGCAAACGCGAGGCCTCCATGGAGACCGCGCTGGTTGCCGCCGCGGTCGGCATTGTCGCCACAGTGCTGTTCGTGAGGCGTCAGCGCACAAGTGCCGCGCCGCTCGTCGATTTCTCGCTGTTCCGCAACAGGCGCTTTTCCTCAGGCGTCGCGACTGCATTGGTCGCTTCGGCAGCACTCATGGGTGTCGAACTGGTCTTTAGCCAGCGGCTGCAGCTTGTTTCGGGCTTTTCGCCGCTGGAAGCCGGCCTGCTCATCCTTCCGATCCCGCTCGCATCGTTCGTTGCCGGGCCTCTCACAGGATTGGCCCTGCCGCGGCTCGGCAGCGAGCGCATCCTGTCCGGCTCGCTGGCGATCTCCGGCGTCGGCCTGGCAGCATATCTGCTGTGCTACGACGCCGACCCTGCGATCTGGCTGACGGCGATGGGCGTCATGGGCTTCGGCATCGGCGCGGCGATGACGGCAGCTTCGAGCGCGATCATGCTGAGCGCCCCGGAGAACCGCGCGGGCATGGCCGCCTCGGTGGAGGAGGTCTCCTACGAACTCGGCGGCGCGATGGGCATTGCCATTCTCGGCAGCGTGATGTCGGCGCTCTATTCGGCTACCTTCGTGCTGCCGACCGGCGTCAGCGTGAGCCCGACCGCGCGTGACAGCCTCGACGAGGCGCTGCTGGCTGCCGAAAGCCTCGATCCAGCACTCGCGGAGCAACTCGTCCTCCTGGCGCGCGCAGCCTTCGACAATGCCTTCGTCGGGGTCGTCGGACTGGCGGTGATAATGCTGCTTGCGACGGCCGGAACCGTCTGGTGGATAACGCGCCGGCCCACTGCGACCGGTCCCGCTGGCGTTCCGCTCAGGTAAGCTTCGACAGCAGCCGCATCAGCGTGGCCAGTTCGCGCTCGTTGAGTGGGGAAGCTGTTTCCTGGGTGATGTCCTGCGCCAGCGGCAGCAGGCGTTCCACGGTCGCCTGCCCCTCGGAGGTCAGGCTGACCACCAGCCGCCGCCTGTCGCCGTCATGCCGGGTGAGCGCCACGAGGCCCCGTGCCTTCAGGCGGTCGATCACGCCTTTGATCGTCGCCGCATCCATCGCCACCAGCGCGCCGAGCTGGTTCTGCGAGGTATCCCCGACCTCCGCAAGCCTGGCGAGCGCGGCAAACTGCGGCGGCGTCAGTTCGCCGATATGCCGGGCAAAGATCGCGATATGCCTCTGGCTGGCCTTGCGCAGCACAAAGCCGATCTGGTCTTCCAGATGATAGGGTGGCTGGCCGCTCACCTCAGCCCGTCCTCGCCCTTGACCTGCCATGCCTCCAGTCCACCCATGCGGGAATGGATGCGCCCACCACAAGCCATCGCAAGGCAGAACAGGATTTCGTCCGGACGCGGCCCGTCGGGCATACCCACCACCATGGCGTCGAAATGGCTGCGCACATAGGCGGCATTGGTGTGTCCGAGCGGCACGTCGAGGCTGGAACCGAACGCGCCGACCTTCATCGCGGAAGGCACGATCGCCTTGGAAGCACCCAGCCGCTCGCGCATCGCATAGCCGCCCGGCACGTGCCACAGCGCGCCGTGCTCGATCTCGCCGTCGGTGCCGACGATCGCGCCCTTGCCGTAACTGTCGATGATCGAGACGTCGCCACCGAGCGCGGCAACCAGCCGGTCGGTCAGGTCGAGGCCGAGCGATTTCAGGTGGTCCATCGCAGGCTGCAGGTTCTCGACGAACGTGCCGGCGAAAGGGTTTTTTACCAGCGCGAGGGCGGCCGCCCTGCGGCGCGGCTCATCCGGCACAGGCCCGCCGTCGTGGCGGATTTCCTCGGTCAGCACCGCGATCTTGCGGATGGTGAAATCAGCCATATGCCGGCTCCTCAATGCTAGTGTTTTCCTTAAGAGCAAGCGTCCCCGCGACCCGGCTCTGGCCGTTCAGAAACAGCGCCGCGGACACGATCAGGCCACGGGAGATAAACTCCTCGGCAACCCGCAGGCCCGAACGCAATGCATCATCGGTCTCCGCCGGCGACAGGGGCCCCACGGATATGGTGACCGGCCTGTCGCCAAGGTCGCTGTCAGGCGCCAACTGGCTGGCAGGTCGCCGCTCGATCGCAGGATGTCCCGGCAGATCGACAGCGTTGGCGATCAGGGTGGCGGCGACATCGGCCGCCGCCGCGGTGCGTGCCAGGACAGTGACCGCATCGGCAATGCCGAGCGAATGGCTGCGGCCCCGCCAGCCGCTGGTGGCGATACCGCGCACCGGATCGGACGCATCGATGGACAGGCGATCGGCGAAACCATGGCCCGTGCCGGCGATGGCCGCCTTCATCTCCGTGCCCGGCGCAAGATGAATGGCGATGTCGCCACCATCGTTGACATAAGCGCGCGCAAGCCGTCGCCCCTTCACCATCGCGGCCAGCATCTCGTCGGCCACTGCCCCTGCCACTGCCGCCATCGGCGTGACGAACCGATCGGCGAACGGCACGGAAGCCGCCTCCATGCGCCGCGCCGTGGGGCCACGAAACACGCGGGGCTGGACATTGGTCGGTCGCCGCAATTCAACGAGTTCGGCCACCAATTCCTCCAGAACGGTGGCGAAACGATCCTTCGCCTGCGCATATGCGGCCGCCACTTCGCTGACGTCACCGAAGGCTTCGACGATCAGATCTATCGGACCGTGGTTGAGGTGAAGCCGCCGGCCGTCGGGCAGCGTCGCCGCCTGCGCGCCGTTCATGTCGTCCGCTCGCGCCGAAGCTGTTGAAGCGGGGGCCACGGATTATCAGCCATCGCTCCACGCACGGCGCGGTCGTTGAAATATTCGCCGCCGTCGCGCTGCACTTCGTCCACCGAGCGCACATGTCCGGCATAGCCGCCCAGCGCCTCGTAGTGCTCGCGCCGCAAGGTGAACTCGATCGGCGCGACGAGCGCCGGGGTCGGCACATAGCCGAAGGCGTTTTCCGGCAACCGCGTCACGTCGACCATCAGCGTGATGCCGCCGCCGGGCCAGACATAGGCAGGCGCGCCGCCGCAGGTGACGTAGGTCTGCAGGCACTGCACGGAGCGCGTCAGGTTCACCGGGTTCTCGGTCACGCCCGCCCGCAGGCTGCCACCGGCGCCGCCCATGAACAGCACCGTGCACAGCGCCGGCTCGCAATTCTCCTCGATCAGCTCGACCGACCGGCGAAGCCGGTTCGGAAACGGCTTTCCCACCGGCGTCAGCGTCTCGTCGAGCTCGTAATAGGCAAACTGCTCGCCCGTAGTGGAGACCATCAACAGCGACAGGCCCGCGCGCGCGCCTTTCTTCTCATTCCAGGGCCCCAGGATTTCGAGCGGATCGGAGATGGTCGTACCGCCCCAGCCGAGCCCCGGCTCGGAAACCTTGAAATAGCGTCCCGGGGTCGAGCGGCGACCGAGGATCTTGATACCGGTGTCGGGCCAGTCGATCACCTTGCCAGCCTGATGTTCGGAAACGACGCCGGTGATGTGATCGTCGACAACGACCACTTCGTCGACCAACCCCTTCCATTGCGTGGCGAACATGCCGATCGTCGCCGAGCCGCAGCCGACCCGCATCCGGTGCTCGACGGTGCCATCGATCACCGGCGGCTTGCCCGCCTGCACCACAATCGTCGAACCCTCGTCGATCGTCAGTTCCACCGGCTGACGGTTGCACAGCGCCATCAGCGTGTCGCAGGTGACGCGCCCCTCCGGTTTCGAGCCGCCCGTCAGGTGCCGCACGCCGCCCAGCGACAGCATCTGCGACCCGTACTCGGCGGTGGTGACGTGGCCGACCGGCTCTCCTCCAGCCCGCACGGTCGCGGTCTCCGGGCCCAGATGCCGGTCGGTATCGATCTTCACCTTGACGCCGCAATAGGAGAAGATGCCCTCGGTGACGACCGTCACCAGATCGACGCCTTCCACCTCCTGGCTGACGATGAAAGGTGCGGGCTTGTAGTCCGGATAGGTCGTGCCGGCGCCGATACCGGTCACGAAACGCGGTGCGCGATTGACGGGGTTGCCGTCCCATTCTTCGCCGGCAAAGGAAACGACCTCGCCGCCGCTTTCGGCCCGGTGTTCGAGGATCGTCACCGGATCGCAGCGGACGATCCGGCCGTCGAAATTGCCGTAGCGGTCGCAGGCGCCGGTGCGCCCCTCGGCAATGTAGCACATCACCGGACAGGCATCGCAGCGCAGCTTCTCACCGACCCGCGCTTCGCCAGGATCGTGGGTTTCGAAGCGTTCGGACAGCTCGCTCATGACACGACTTGTCCCGTTGCTGAGCTTACACGGCAGAGAGATGATGCCCTACGTTGCCCCCCTCTGTCCTGCCGGACACCTCCCCCACGAGGGGGGAGATCAGACGGCCTAGCAGTTTTCGCCAATCGCCAACGCGGCAGTAAGGATGCCAGCGGCGAACTTGCCAATCTCCCCCCTCGTGGGGGAGATGTCCGGCAGGACAGAGGGGGGCGCGAAGGGGCGCCAGATTCCCTGCCGAAACCTCTCATCCTCTCGCCGCCTTGATCGCCGCGAGAACCCGGTCGGGCGTGGCGGGCACTTTTGTGATCTTCGCCCCCGAAGCATCGCGGATCGCGTTGAGGATCGCAGGCGCGGTCGGGATCAGCACGTGCTCGCCCAATCCCTTCGCGCCGTAAGGACCTTCGGCGTCGGGCACCTCCACGAGGATCGTCTCGATCGGCGGCACGTCGCCGATTGTCGGGATCAGGTAGTCGTGCAGGTTCTCGGTACGGCCGGGAACGTATTCCTCCATCAGCGCCAGGCCGATGCCCTGCGCGATGCCGCCTTCCACCTGTCCCTCGGCGAGCAGCGGGTTGATCGCCCGGCCGACATCGTGCGCGGCGGTGATCTTGATGAGCTTTACCGTGCCGAGGCGCATGTCGACTTCCAGTTCCGCCATCTGCGCGCCCCAGCCATAGACGGCGTAGGGCTTGCCCTGCCCTTTCGCGTCGAGCGGTACCGTTGGCGGGTCGTAGCTCTCGCAGGCGGCAAAGACGAAGCCGTCGGCATCCGTCGGCAGATCGTCAAGCGCGATGGTACGGCTCGCCTCGCCTTCGCGAACCGTCAGCACGCCGTCCTGCAGTGAAATCACGGCAGCATCGGAAACGTTGGCGAAGCGCAGGATCTTGTCGCGCAGCGCATTGCCCGACAGTTCCGCGGCGCGCCCGGAAATGTAGGTCTGCCGCGAGCCGGAGGTCTTGCCCGCATCGGGTGTCAGCGCGGTGTCGCCGTAGATGAAGTCGAAGGTTTCAAGCGGCAGGCCGAGCGCCTCGGCCGCGATCTGCGGGATGACGGTATTGGAACCCTGGCCGATATCCACCGCGCCCTGATGCATGACCACGCGCCCGTTGGCGGCTATGCCCATCTTGATCGTCGACGGATTGGCGATGCCGGTGTTGCCGCAACCGTACCAGCACGACGCGACGCCGATGCCGCGCCGGAGATGCTCGTTGCCGGCGTTGAAGGCCGCAACATCTTCAATGGCTCGTACCCAGTGCGGCCTCAGCGCTTCCAGACAGGCGGCAATGCCGATGCCGCTGTCCATCGCGTGGCCGCACACCGTCGGTTGGCCGTAGCGCAACGCATTTCTCAGCCGGAACTCGAGCCGGTCGACGCCCAGTGCCGCCGCAAGCTCATCATAGAGGGTTTCCTGCATCAACGCGGCCTGCGGCACGCCGAAACCGCGAAACGCGCCCGAAATCGGCCCGTTGGTGTGGACCGCGCGACCGAGCGCGCGATAGTTGGGCGTATAATAAGGTCCGGAGGCGTGCACCGGCACGCGGGTCGCCACGGTCGGGCCCCAACTTGCATAGGCGCCGGTGTTGAAGTCGCCCTCGAACACCATGCCGACCACCCTGCCCTCCGCATCGGCGCCGATCGTCGCCGACATCACGGCCGGGTGCCGCTTGGTGGTCGACGCCATCGACTCCTGGCGCGTATAGGTCAGCGCCGCAGGCCGCCCGGTTTTCAGCGCCACGAGGCCGATCAGCGGCTGCACCGAAAGGTCGAGCTTGGAGCCGAAACCGCCGCCGGTCGCGGTCGGAATGATCCGCACCTTTTCGGCTGGCAGGCCAAGGATCGCGGCGGTGTCGTCGCGATCCATGACAGGTGACTGCGTGCAGGCCTTGATGACGAGCACATCGCCATCCATGAATGCATAGCCGGCTTCCGGCTCGATATAGGCATGCTCGACATAGGAGGTCTCTAGGGAACCGGCCGCGGTGACTGCGGCGGATGCAAGCGCCGCATCCGCATCGCCACGTTCCACGGCTCCTTCGAGCAGCACGTTGCCCTTGCGATCTTCATGCAGCGCCGTGAACCCGTTTCGCGCCTCTGCAACCGTCAGCGCATGAGGCAGTTCCTCCCAGGCAATCGGGAATGCCGACAAGTCCAGGGAGGCAATGGCATCCCGTTCCCCGGCAATCGCGGCAACCGCCTCACCCCTGAAAAGCGCGGTGCCGTCTGCGAGCGCGGGCTGGTCGGCAAAGGGCGGGATGACCCCGAAGCGGTTGCGGCCGGGAATGTCGGCTGCGGTGAACACGCCGACAATGCCGGGATGCGCCTTCACGAATGCAT
>JAEWFU010000281.1 GCA_023388675.1 Pseudomonadota bacterium
ACCGTCGCGCCGAGCCCTTCCAGCATCGCCTTGATGACATGGTCGCGCAGGATCAGGATGCGCGTTGTCTCGATCTGCGCGGCGAGGTGGCGGTTGCCGATGTGCCAGCACAATTCGGCAAGATGCAGCGTGTCGCGCGGTATGATCTCGTAGACCTCTTCGTCGGCCGCGGCGATCCGCGCCGTGCGGCCATCGTCGAGCACCAGCAGGTCGCCGTCTTCCAGCGCCGTGGGCTCCGGCAGGTCGACCAGCACCTTGTCGCCGCCGGCAAGCTCGACCACCCGCCGGCGCAGATGGCGCTCGTCATGCACGAGCGTCACGCTGTCGAAAGGGGCCGTGACGGTTGCCGCCTCGGCCGCGCGGACAAACGCGCCCGCGCGCGGCAGCTTGGTGAAATCCTGGTTGATCTGCAGCTTCATGCAGCCTCCTCGCGGGCTTTGGCGCGCGCCAGGGCCGGGCGCGCAAGCACCCTGTCGAAATAGGCATTGACCCGTTCCGACGCCACGTCGAACCGCGCGCCCCGCGCCCATTGTCCGCAATGGCCGAGGATCACGTCGGCAGCGGTGAAGCGGTCGCCCATTGCATATTCATGCTCGCCGAGCCGCAATTCCAGCGCGCGGATCTCGCGGGTGAATTCCGCCGTCGTCCAGGGGCCGACGTCGACGCGCTCCTCCTCCGCCAGCAGCATGCGGTGCTTGAGCTTGTTCCAGAGCGGGGCTTCCAGCTCCGACTGGGCGAAGAAAAGCCAGGCATTGAGGTGGGCGCGTTCTGCGGGCGTCTGCGGCGCCATGCCCTTCTCCGGATGCTTTTCGGCGAGATAGGCGCAGATCGCTGCCGAATCGGTCACCACGACGTCGCCGTCGACCAGCGCCGGCGCCTTGCCTGACGGGTTGTAGCGGCGCATCTCGTCGGTGTGCTGTTTCGCCTTGAGGATGCTGTAGGGCTGGCCGAGCTCCTCCAGCATCCATGTGACGCGGATGAGACGGGAACCCGGTGATCCGACTGCCTGATACATGTGCTGTCCTCCCTTGCGTTTCGAGCGCTTCAGAACTGCTCGATTCGCTCGGGATGCACAATCTCGATGCGGCGTTCGATGAGATGCGGCGCGCTGGCGTCGCGCCAGGCGAGGAGATGCGGCTGCTTCGAATGGGCCGTGAGATCCTCGCGCGTCTCCCACTGCTCGATGAAGACGAGCTTCTGAGGGTCGTCGAGGCTGGCGAACAGCTCGTAGGAGATGCAGCCTTTCTCCTTGCGGGTTTCTGCCATGCAGGCTGCGGCCGGGCCGCGCAGCGCCTCCAGCGAACCGGGTTTGATGGTGAGCGTGGCGACGACGTAGATCATGGCTGGCAGTCTCCCTTTGCATGTGGGCCGCCACGCTAGAACAGAAAATAGCGCTGCGCCATCGGCAGCACCGTCGCCGGTTCGCAAGTCAGGAGTTCTCCGTCGGCGCGCACCTCGTAGGTCTCCGGATCGACCTCGACATGCGGCGTTGCGTCGTTGAGCACCATCGAGCGCTTGCCGATGCCGTCGCGCGTATTCGAAACGGCTACCATGCCCTTCTCGACGCCGAGCCGCTTGCCCAGATCGAAGTCGAGCGCGGCCTGACTGACGAAGGTGACGGACGAATTGGTGACTGCCTTGCCATAGGCCGCGAACATCGGGCGATAGTGCACCGGCTGCGGCGTCGGGATCGACGCGTTGGGATCGCCCATGGGCGCGGCCGCGATCATGCCGCCGATCAGCACCATGTCGGGTTTCACGCCGAAGAATGCGGGGTTCCAAAGCACGAGGTCGGCGCGCTTGCCGACTTCGATCGAACCGATCTCATGGCCGATGCCGTGAGCGATCGCCGGATTGATCGTGTATTTCGCGATGTAGCGTCGGGCGCGGAAATTGTCGTTGTCGCCGCGCTCCTCCTTCAACGCGCCGCGCTGGCGCTTCATCTTGTCCGCGGTCTGCCAGGTGCGGATGATCACCTCGCCGACGCGGCCCATCGCCTGGCTGTCCGACGAGATGATCGAGAAGGCGCCCATGTCGTGCAGGATGTCTTCGGCCGCGATGGTCTCCTTGCGGATGCGGCTTTCGGCGAACGCGATGTCCTCGGGGATCGACGGCGACAGGTGATGGCACACCATCAGCATGTCGAGATGCTCGGCGATGGTGTTGTGCGTATAGGGCCGGGTCGGGTTGGTCGACGAGGGGATCACGTTCGAAAGCCCGCAGACCTTGATGATGTCGGGCGCATGGCCGCCCCCCGCCCCTTCGGTGTGGAAGGCATGGATGGTGCGGCCCTTGAAGGCCGCGACCGTATCCTCCACGAAGCCGCTCTCGTTGAGCGTGTCGGTGTGGATCATTACCTGCACGTCGTAGTCGTCCGCGACCGAAAGGCAGTTGTCGATCGCGGCCGGCGTGGTGCCCCAGTCCTCGTGCAGCTTCATCGCGCAGGCGCCGCCGAGGATCATCTCCTCCAGCGCAGCCGGCAGCGAGGCGTTGCCCTTCGCCGACAGTCCAAGGTTCATCGGAAATGCGTCGAAGGACTGGATCATGCGCCCGAGATGCCATGGGCCGGGCGTGCAGGTCGTGGCCAGCGTGCCGTGCGCAGGACCCGTGCCGCCGCCCAGCATCGTGGTCACGCCGGACATCAACGCTTCCTCGATCTGCTGCGGGCAGATGAAAT
>JAEWFU010000325.1 GCA_023388675.1 Pseudomonadota bacterium
TGTCCTTGCCGGAGGTGATCACCGCACCCTTGACCGCGTCGGTCGACGCGACGTGATCGATGATCTTGTCGAGTTCGTCCATCACCTCCTCGGTGAAGACGTTCATCGACTTGTCGGGCATGTCCCAGGTGACGAGGGCTATGCCGTCGGCATCGGTCTCGACCGTGAAGTTCTTGTATTCAGCCATTTTCTGTCTCCTCCGGTCCGATCAGACGCGCTCGATGATGGTCGCGGTGCCCATGCCCGCGCCGATGCACAGCGTCACCAGCGCGGTGTTGAGGTCGCGGCGCTCCAGCTCGTCCAGCAAGGTGCCGAAGATCATCGCGCCGGTCGCACCCAGCGGATGGCCCATCGCGATCGCGCCGCCGTTGACGTTGATCTTGTCGTGCGGAATGTCGAAGGCCTGCATGTAGCGCAGCACCACAGAGGCGAAGGCCTCGTTCAGCTCGAACAGATCGATATCCGAGAGCTTCATCTTCGCCCGCTTGAGCAGCTTCTCGGTCACGTCCACCGGGCCGGTGAGCATAATCGCCGGCTCGGAGCCGATGTTGGTGAAGGCGCGGATGCGCGCGCGCGGCTTGAGGCCGAGGGTCTTGCCGGCCTTCTTCGAGCCGAGCAGCACGGCGGCCGCTCCGTCGACGATGCCGGACGAGTTGCCGGCATGGTGGACATGGTTGATGGCCTCCACTTCCGGGTGGCGCTGGATGGCGACGGCGTTGAAGCCGCCCATCTCGCCCGGCATCACGAAGGACGGGTTGAGCGAGGCCAGCGACTGCATGTCGGTCGAAGGCCGCATGTGCTCGTCATGGTCGAGGATCGTCATGCCGTTCTGATCCTTGATCGGCACGACGGACTTCTTGAAGTAACCCTTCTCCCACGACTTCGCCGCACGCTTCTGGCTTTCGACCGCATAGGCGTCGACATCGTCGCGCGAGAAGCCGTACTTCGTGGCGATCAGGTCGGCCGAAACGCCCTGCGGCACGAAATAGCCCGGCAGGCCGACGGATGGATCCATGAACCATGCGCCGCCCGACATGCCCATGCCGACGCGGCTCATCGATTCCACGCCGCCGGCGATGACGATGTCATCGGAGCCGCCGGCAATCTTGGCCGCGCCGAGATTGATGGCATCGAGCCCGGACGCGCAGAAGCGCGAGAGCTGGATGCCGGGGGCCTCGGTCGCGTAGCCCGCCTCGAAGGTCGCGGCGCGCGGGATCACCGAACCCGCCTCGCCGACCGGATCGACACAGCCGAAGATGATGTCGTCAACCTGCGTGGTGTCGAGGCCGTTGCGGTCGCGCACGGCTTCCAGCGTCTTCGCCGCAAGACGAACCGCCGGCACCTCGTGCAGCGAGCCGTCCTTCTTGCCACGTCCGCGCGGGGTACGCACGGCGTCGTAGACATATGCTTCTGCCATCTGTTTTCTCCCTTTCGACCGGCAGCGCCCTCGCGGCGCCGCCCGGGGTTTCGTTGACGGTTTACTGCCCGGACGGCATCAGCGCCTCGGGCGCAGCCCAGCCGGGCAGGTTGCGGATACGATCGAGCCAGCGCCCGATCGCGGGATAATCGTTCCAGTCGACATCGATCTGCTGCGGCCAGAACAGGTACCCGCAAAGCGACAGGTCGGCGATCGTCGGGCGCGCAGCGGCAACCCATTCGCGGTTCGCGAGGTGCGCTTCCAGCACCTTCCAGGCATCCTGCGCGCGACTGTAGATGAATTCGGCCGCCGGATCGCCCTTCTTGCCGCGAAAGTGGCGCATGAAGCGCTCGGTGGCGGTGTAGCTGGTCAGCTTGTGGTTGTCGAAGAGGATCCAGCGCAGGATCTCGAACTCCTCGGCTTCGGTCTCGTGGCCGAACTTGCCGAAATGGCGGGCGAGATAAAGCAGGATCGCGCCCGACTGGCTCAGCGTGAAATCGCCTCCGTCGCGATGGTGGACGAGGATCGGGGCCTCGCCCATCACGTTGACTGCGCGGTATTCGGGCGAACGCGTCTCGCCCTTGAAGAACTCGACGCCGCGAGCCTGCCAGTCGGCGCCGCAAAGCTCGAGCATCAGGGCCGGCTTGTAGGAATTGCCGGATTCGGAGAAGCAGTAGAGCGTGAATTCAGCCATCGTCAGAGGCTCCTCGCGATCAGCAGCTTCATGATCTCGTTGGTGCCGCCATAAATGCGCTGGACGCGGGCGTCGCGATACATGCGGGCGATCGGATACTCGTTCATGTAGCCGTAGCCGCCGTGAAGCTGCAGGCACTCGTCAACGACCTTGCATTGCAGGTCGGTCAGCCAGTATTTCGCCATCGAAGCGGTCGCCGGGTCGAGGCCGCCGTCGAGGTGACGCGCCACGCAGTCGTTGTAGAAGACGCGGCCGATGGTGGCCTCCGTCTTCAGCTCGGCCAGCTTGAACTGCGTGTTCTGGAAGTCGATCACAGCCTTGCCGAAGGCCTTGCGCTCCTTGACGTAATCGATGGTGACGGCAAGCGCCCGCTCGATCATGGCGATCGCCTGCGTGCCGATCAGCAGACGCTCTTGCGGAAGCTGCTGCATGAGCTGGACGAAGCCCTGCCCTTCCTCGTGGCCCAGCAGGTTCGAGGTTGGCACGCGCACGTCGTTGAAGAACAGTTCCGAAGTGTCGTTGGATTTCAGGCCGACCTTGTCGAGATTGCGGCCGCGCTCGAAACCGTCGGCATCGGCCGTCTCCAACACGATCAGCGACGTGCCTTTGGCGCCCTTCTCGGGATCGGTTTTGGCGACCACTATGATGAGATCGGCGAGCTGGCCGTTGGTGATGAACGTCTTCGAACCGTTGATGCGATACTGGTTGCCGTCCTTCTCGGCGCGCGTCTTGACGCCCTGAAGGTCGGACCCGGCACCGGGTTCCGTCATCGCGATGGCGCCGATCATCTCGCCAGTCGCCAGCTTCGGCAGCCACTTCTTCTTCTGCTCGTCGGAGCCATAGTGAAGGATGTAGGGCGCGACGATGGCGTTGTGCAGGGCAATGCCGAAACCGTCGACGCCGACATGGCCGATCGCCTCGATGATCGCGCTCTCGTGAGCGAAGGTCCCGC
>JAEWFU010000351.1 GCA_023388675.1 Pseudomonadota bacterium
GATAGCCGAGGATGACGTCGATCACGTGCCGGCGACGATCCGCCAGCACTTCCGGCGTCTTCGGCAGGCCGAAGATCGCGGAAAGGGTCGGGCGATTGGCGATGAAGAAGTAGCAGATGCTGGCGATGGAGATGTAGAGCTGCACCGGGTCGACACCGGCGCGAAAGACGCCTTCGCGTTCCCCCCGCTTCAATATCTCCTCGATCAGCGCAACCAGCGGGCTGTTGAGATCGCGCGCCTTGGCCGAGTGCGCGACATGGACGCCGCCATGCAGGTTCTCGTCGTTGATGAGCTTGATGAATTCGGGATGCTGGCTGACATAGTCGAAGGAGAAGCCGATCAGCTCGCGCATCGCCTCGACCGGCGGCTTGTGCGCCAGATCGAGCTGGCGCTCCGCCAGCCTGATGTTCTCGTAGGTCTTTTCCAGCACGGCGCTGAACAGCGCCTCCTTGCTGCCGAAATAGTGGTAGATCAGCGCCTTGTTGCAGCGGGCGCGCTTGGCGATCTGGTCGATGCGGGTGCCGGTCAAGCCTTTCCTGGCGAATTCCTTCACCGCGGCCGTGAGGATGCGCGCGCGGGTAGCCACCGCATCGCGCGTCTGGCGCGGCGCATCCTTCACTGTCTTGCCCGTCGGGACATCCTTACCGGACGTCCCGGCCGCATCAGTATTTGCCATCTCGAACCTCGAAATGCGTCGGCTTGTCGAGCGACCTGCCGCCCCCTTGCATCCATTTTGCGGTCCAGTCGATCAGCCGGGGCAGCGGAACCTTCGGATAACCGTGCAGCGACTGCTGCAGGCTGGTGTCCACGATCCATGCCCTGCCCTGCTCCTCGCCCTCGAACACCGGCTCGCGACCGAAACGCTCCCCGAATTTCTGCGCGAGCCGGCGCACGCTGACAAGCTCCGGACCCGACAGGTTGAGGATGAAAGGCGGCGTGCCGGCATGCGCCAGCGATTGAAGCGCAATGTCGTTGGCGTCGCCCTGCCAGATCACGTTGCAATGACCGCTGCTCACCTGCACCGGTTCGCCGGTGAGAACCGCGCGGGCGACGTCGTGCAGCACGCCGTAACGCATGTCGATCGCGTAGGAGAGACGGATCAGGGACACTCTGGTGCCGTGCACGTGCGAGAAATGCTCGAACATGCGTTCGCGCCCGACGCAGGAGTTGGCGTATTCGCCGGGCGGGTCGAGCGGCAGGTCCTCGCGTGCGCCCTGCCCCGCTATATCGACGAAGGGGTAGACGCAGGCAGTGGAAAACACGGCGATGCGCGACTGCGCGAAGGCCTCGGCGACGATTGCCGGCACATGCACGTTCATAGCCCAGGTCAACGCCTGGTTGCCCGCCGACCCGAACTTGCGACCGGCCATGAAAACGACGTTCTCCGTGCGCTCGAGGCCGTCGACCGCCTGACGGTCCAGCAGATCGCATGCGACCGTCTCGATATCCCAGCCCTGCAGCTTCTCCTTCAGGCCCGGCTCGGAGAAGCGGGCAACGCCGATGACGCGCTTTTCGGGCGCGGCGCGCTTCGCCATGCGCGCCAGCGTCGGCCCCATCTTGCCGCCCACGCCGAGGATTGTGATGTCTCCGTCGATGCTGCGCAGCGACGCGACAAGCTGTTCGCTCGGCCGAGACAGCAGCTCCTCCAGCGCTTCCTCGGTGCGGATTTCGGACGGGATGGTCTGGTCCATTTCAGTCTCCTCGTCGGCTCAGTCTGCCGGTCTTGCGTTAAGCATGGCGAACGTCCAGTCAGCCGGAGCGATACGCTTGCCGAGATCGGGGGTAAGCGCGCAGCCGAGGCCGTGCACCTGCAGCGATGCGATGTCGAGATGACCGTCGCGCACCGCGAGCTGCGCGCCTTGGCGCGTTTCCTCGTAGAGGTCGGGATGCGCCTTCAGCGCGGTTTCCACTTCTGTGCGCGGCAGATGGTCGAGCCCGTGGAAATAGTGGTGCCCGTTGCGCTCCACATGGGTGATGCCGAGCGAGGCGACCACGGCGAGATCGGCCTGCAAAGACACGACCGGCAGGCATGTCAGGTCCTCGGCCGACTGGAAATAGCCGCCCGGCTCGCCCGAAGCAGCGTTGTGATGCGCGACCAGCATCGCGTTGAGCAGCGACCTGACGACGCCCTTGCAGTTCTTGTGGCTGACGCCGCGATAGCCCAGCGCGATGGCATCGCGGAATGCGCCTGTCCAGCCGTCGGCCTCGTCGATCAGCAATGGCTTGCCGATGGCCGCCAGCGCGTCCGCCCCCAGCGGCCCGTCGAGCGCGACCGAGCGCTCCAGCGGCTGTTCGACGAAGAGGATCGAACGGTAGAGCTCGTCCAGCGCCGACCGAGAGCGGATCGCCTCCATCAGGCCGGCGAAATCGTCGAGGCGCTTGTACTGCTCGTTGCCGTCGAGCGTGATCGAGAACGGCCCGCCGACTTGCCTCAGCAGCCCGGCAATCCGCTCGAGACGAGCAATGTCGGCATCGGCGTCGCCACCCACCTTGATCTTGAGATAGCGAACGCCGTCATGACGCAGATAGTCGGCCAGCGTCTCTGGCAGACCGTCGCCGACGCGCTGAGCCGGATCGAGGTCTGCGGCGTCGATCGGATCGACCAGCCCGACCGTGTGGCGCAGGCCCAGCCGCTTCAGCGGCGTGGCCGGCAACACATCGGCAAGCGACATGCCGTCCAGCTCGGGGAAGACCTGCGCCGGACGCAGCCCGAGGGCGTCGCCGCGGATGCACTCGTGGAAGGTCAGCCCGAGCGCTCGCGCGATGCCGTCGATCAGCGCGCGTTCGATCATCGACACACCGAAGGATGCGCCAAGACGATTGAAGCCGGCGTCGAGCGCACGCCGCTCGACCTCGCCGTCCAGTGCCCGCCAGATCTCGAACAGCGTGCCCGAAGGCAGGTCGCGCGCGATCTTCGCGGCTTCCTGCACCACCCACAGCAGGTCCGCCACGTTGTCGGCCGGCGTCTTTTCCGGCCGCTTGTCGAACCATTTGTAGGCAAGCAGGTCGGACGCATAGCCGACCGTGCGCCGGCCGTCGACGCTCAGTTCCAGTTCGAGCGTCAGCGCGGCCGCTGCCTCCATGGTGACGACCCCGAAACGGAACGGCATGCGGGCAAACGCATTGTCGATGCCGAACCGCGCCTCGCCGACCTTGATTGCTGGCGCGTTCATGGCGTCCTCTCCGTCTGCTCCAGAAGCCCGTTGAGATAGCCAAGCGCCATTGCGGCAGCCGTTGCCCCGTCCGGATGATAGTCGAAGGGCTCGACCCCGACGACGCCCTTGTAACCACCATCGGCCAGCGCGCGTATTACCGGCAGGAAGCCGTGTTCTCCCTGCCCCGGCGCCCGGCGATTGGTGTCGTTGAGGTGCACGTGCCGCAGCAGGCCGGTCGGCAGGTGCCTCCGTATCAGCGCGTCGGGTTCTTCCGTCTCGCCAGCCCAGGCGGCCGACGTGTCGATCATCGTCGCGAGATGCGGCGAGCCGACAGCGCGCACGATCGACGCCGCTTCCTCGATGTTCGTAGCGAAATCGGTCAGTTCCGGCGACAGCGGCTCCAGGCAATAGACGACGCCGGCGCGCTGCGCGGCTTCGGCGGCGCAGGCCAGCACCACGGTCGCGTTGTCGCGCGCCGCCTGCGGGCCGCTTGCATCGGCAAGCCGCCGCTGTTCCGGCGAGCCGTGAACGAGAACCTCGCCGCCAAGGTCGGCGCAGAGCTCGATCATCGCTTCGATATGGGCAACCGTGCGTGCCCGCAGGGCCGGGTCGTCCGTGGTGATCGACAGGCCCTTCGGCACCGTCAGCAGCCAGTGCAGCCCGGTGATGGCGATGCCTTCCCGCTCCGCCGTGCGTCGCAGGGCCCGCCGCTTGGCGAGCCCCAGAGACGCCGGCTCCGGGTCGAGGGTAAAGGGTGCCAACTCCAGCCCGTCATAGCCGAGCGCCGCCGCCAGTGCGCATTGGCGCACGAAGGGCAGTCTGCCGAGCACCTCGTTGCAGAGCGAGATCCGGAACCGCCTCATCCCGGCAACCTGATGTGGAAGACGGCGGTGAAGACATAGTGGATGACGAAGGCGGCAACCAGCGACAACGCCAGAGCCCAGCCGGCCAGCACCGGCAAACCCATCCGACGCTGCGGGTTCAGCCATTCGGCCCCCACGGTGAACACGAAGACAAACAGTGCGGTCGCGGCGAGGAACGGAATCCTGCCGAACAGCGCACCACCGTAAACGGCCACAGTCGCTATCGTGAACAGGGTGCGCTTGACGCTGCCTTCGGGCCAGACGCCGATCGGCAACGGCTCAGCCGAGCCGCGGCCCGCAAGCGCGCGCAGCACGAGCATCACCCCCAGCACCGCGATGACGAAGCTGACGATGCCGGGCGTCAGGCCGGGCACCGTGAACGGGTCGGCGTTGCGCGCCTCGAAACGCGGCATCCGCAAGGCTTCCACGAAACCCGCAGTGCCGACCACCGAAACGACCAGCCCCGATATCAGATCGGTGCGCATGACCTTCTCCACTTTCATGCGGCATCTCCCAATGGTTCGAGGTGGCGCGCACGGCTCGCGCAGGCCTCCAGCCCTTCGATCACGCGCGCCATCTCCAGCGCGCCTTCATGCGGGTCGCACATCACCGGCCCGCCGCCATCGAGTGCCGCGCCGAAGATCGCGAAGCTGCGGGCAAGCAGGAATACCGGCGTCGCCCCGATCGCCGCCTCGCTCGTCAGCCCTTGCGGCACGACGTCGAAGCCGCCGGGCGAGCGACGATATTCGACGGTCCCGTGGAAGAGCCGGTTGGCGTTGAAATCGAGCACCAGGTTGCCGGCGGTCCCGACCAGCCGCAGGCTCTTGCTGGTCAGCGCGCCGGGCACGAAGCCGTCTTCGGAAAGGCCGCCGGCGAGCACGCCGAGCCTCAGGCGGCCTTCGATACCGTTCCCGAATGCGAGATCGATGCGGATATCGTCGACAACTGCCGGATCGAGGTGCCGAGCGAACGCAGCGTCGACCGCGCTGACCGGAGCGCCTGCGA
>JAEWFU010000356.1 GCA_023388675.1 Pseudomonadota bacterium
GCAAGTCCGGCAACGATGGTGCTGTCGAGACCGGAAGACAGGAACACGCCTACCGGCACGTCGCTCACCAGATGATCGCGCACCGCTGCTTCGAGCGTTGTGCGCACCGCTTCGACGGCCTCCGATCGGCTAAGATGCGCCTCGGGTCGTGGCGGCGACCAGTAGTGCACCGGCGGCTCTTCTTCTCCCCTCGGCGTCAGCATCTGCCAAGCGCCGGCCGGAAACGACCGGATGTTGCGGAACATCGTATGGGGATGCTGGCACGCGCCGTAGGAAAACAGCCCCGCGATGCCTCGCGGATCGATCTGCGGCTCGATGAGGCCGGAAGCGAGAATGGCACGCACCTCGCTGGCGAAGACGAATGTGCGCCCGCGCCGGCCGACATAGAGCGGCTTGATACCGAGGGGGTCCCGTGCGAGCATCAGTTCCCCGGTCGCAACCCGGTAGAATGCGAACGCGAACATGCCCTGCAATCGCGACAGGGCACGCGGCCCCCACTCGACGAGCGCGTGCAGCAGCACTTCGGAATCGCTGTCGCTCAGAAAGATGGCACCGCCGGCGCTCAACTCCTCCTTGAGATCGCGATAGTTGTATATCTCGCCATTGTAGACGAGCACGTCGCCGGTATCCGGATGAACCATCGGCTGCGCGCCTTGCGCCGAAAGGTCGATGATCGAGAGGCGTCGGTGTCCAAGGCCGATTGTCGCGTCGCCCATCGGCAGATAATGCTCGCCGCCGCCGTCCGGGCCACGATGACGCTGCGCATGCACCATGGCTGGCAACGCCAGGCGCGCGATCCCCCCATCCTGGCAGATGACACCTGCTAGACCGCACATTGCAATTCTTCCGTTTTGGTCGATGCGGCTGGATCGAAGGCGGCCCACAGCCGCCTTCCATAGGCAGCCACATCGAACTCGGCCGCCCGAGCCCGCGCATTGCGCCCCATCCACACGACCAGATCGGGGTCGGCTGCCAGCAGCGAAATCCTGTCGCAAAGGGCGTCGACGTCGCCCGCAGCGCAGACGAAACCGTCAACACCATCGCGAACGACGCTCCCTGCATTCGGCGTCGTCACGACAGGCAGTCCGGCCGCGAGCGCCTCATAGATAACCGTTGCCGACCCCTCGCAGATCGACGGCAGGAAGAAGATGTCGGCCCAGTCGTATTGCGCCGGAATTTCGGAACGAGGCACCTGCCCCGTCACGGTGAGTGCGTCAGCCAGCTCGCGCTGGCGCGCCGCCGGCAGCTGCTCGATCGGCCCGACGAAGCGGAACGACGCCTCCTTGCTCAGACGCAATGCCGAGGCCATGACGTCGGGCGTGCCTTTCCGAAGGCAGGCGGCACCCACCGTCAGCACCCGCAGCCGGCCCGGCAACCTAGGTTTGGAAGGATTGCGCACGACCGTCGCGTCGACGCCATAAGGAACGACCACGCAACGCTCGACCGGCCCTCCTGCAGCAGCTATACCGTCGCGCACGAATTCTGATGCGCATATGACGAGATCGGCCGCATCCCATTCGTCCTTTTCGCGCTGCGCGTACTCACCGGCCAGCGGCACCTCGTCCGGCGCCGGCTCCCAGCCCGGATGCCGCTCGGTTTCGACGGCCACCAGGCGATCGGCCACCGAACGTGGCGCGATGACCTGCTCCACGGCGCTCCAGAGGCCCTGGCCGCGCGCTGCGTGCAACTGTTCGAGACACTCCCCGCTCATGCCATAGAACGCGCTTGCTTCCCCGAAGCCTTCCGCCACCACGGCACGCGAGAATGCACGTCCGGCCTCCAGCGCGACCTGGGTGTCGACGGCGATGGTCGGCGTCATCATCCGGCGAATGGCCGACTCCAGCCCGATCTTTTCGAAGCAGCGTATCTTGTGCGGCGGTATGCCTTGCGGAACCCTACCGGCGAGGCGACGCAGCGAGGCAGGCAAGGCGCGGCGCGGCATCATGGCAAGCGTGCGCGGCCAACCGCGGGTCGCGCAGATATCCGTGTTCAATCGCTCCAGATGGCCAAGCTTGTGGAAGATGCGAGGCACCGCATAATGCATGCGCGCCCCGAGTTGGCTGACGACGACCGTACCCTTCATGCGGTTGCTGCGCCTCCGCGCGTTTCAACGGGAATGCCGCTCTGCGGCGCAAGCTTCAGCACCGCGCGAAGCCACGAATTGACACCGATGCCGATCGAATATTCGTTCTCGAACAACCGCCTTGCGTTGTCGCCCAGCATGCGCAGGCGCTCTTCGTCATCGCGGAGCGCAACGATCCCGGCAGCCAGGCCTTGCGCATCGCCGATCTCGAACGCGCTTCCGCAATCGTAATCGCGCGCGACGCGAGCGACTTCTCCACCGAGCGAACCGACGAAGAGCGTCGGCCGGCCTGCGGCCAGCACACCGTAGAATTTGCTGGGAATGATGCAGTGCTCGAGTTCCGGCAGCAGCGACACAAGATGAGCATCCGCCACGCACAGGCTTTGCGACAGCACGCCGATCGGCTGCAAAGGCTTGAAGACGACGTTTTGGAGCCGGCGGCGCTTCACCTCCGCCTCGACCATCTTGCGCTGTTGTCCGTCGCCCACCATCAGGAAATGTATGTCGCTCTGGTCGCGCAGCCGGTCCGCCGCTTCGAGCAGCGTCGAGAAATCGTGCGCACGCCCGAAATTGCCGGAGTAGCCGACGACGAACTTGTCCCGTAGGCCCCATTCGGTGCGGAGCTCATTCGTCTGCCGGTCGATCGGCCGTATCTCGCCGCCGTCGGACCAGTGATGAACGACCGAGATCGGCGTCGTGGTGGTCGCTGCCAGATGGCGCGCCATGGTGCCCGTCGGACAGATGATCAACGAGGCGCGGCGATCCGACCAGTTCCTCAGGCGCAGCGCGAGCGCTGCAAGCCGTGGATGCCGATCCAGCATGCCGAGTTCGATCGCGGTTTCCGGAAACAGGTCCATGACCCAGTTGACCAGCGCTGCGCCGCGCAGGCGGATCGGCAAGGCCGTCGCCACAGAAAGCAGCGGCGGGTCGGTGCAGTTGACGCAAAGATCGCCGCGACGGGCATTCACCAGCATCCACCACGCAGCCAGCACGTGGAACGAAAGGTAGTCGACGGCTCGGCCGGGCAGGCTCCCCCTGCCAAATGCGGAAGTCGCCAGTCTCGTGACCTCGACCCCCTGGATCGTCTCGCGGGCCGGAAGCACCGTTTCATTGTCGTTATGGAGTTGCCGGCTTGCCACGACGGCCACCGAATAGCCCCGCTTGGCAAGCGCGAAGGCCAGCCCGGAGACCATTCGGCTCGTTGCCGACTGGTCGGGATGGAAATAGCGATTGACGAGAACGATCCGCATGCGAGGGCCTGTGTTCGTTTGTGCGACGCAGGCTGTGTCTTCGGCACGGGAACCGCAATTTCAGCGAAAGGTGGAGCGAGGGCGGTATTCGAACCCACCTACCCCTTATGGCTGCGGAAGGCCGCTCCGATTGCGGCAGGGCGTGCCACCCGCCTGCAGGCTACACCTTTAGGGCTGTGCCGCTTCGCCCCGCTATGCACCTATTTGGCAAGTTCCGCGCCCGCTCGGCAGAGGCAAAGCTGCGGTCTGGTTTTGTCACATCCAAAGGGGGCGCAATTGCCGAAACAGCGAGCACTCATCATCGGCGTCACGGGACAGGATGGTTCCTATCTCGCGGAGCTTCTGCTCTCGAAGGGCTATGAGGTCCACGGTCTGAAGCGGCGTTCGTCCTCCTTTAACACTGCGCGCATCGATCACCTCTATCAGGACCCGCACGACGACGATGTTCGTTTCATCCTGCACTATGGCGACCTGACAGACGCGACAAATCTCTGCCGCGTGATCCAGAAGGTGAAGCCGCACGAGATCTACAATCTCGGCGCCCAGAGCCATGTCCAGGTGAGCTTCGAAACGCCCGAATATACGGCGAACGCCGACGCGCTCGGCACGCTGCGGCTGCTGGAGGCGATCCGCATCCTCGGCATGGAGAAGGAGTGCCGCTTCTACCAGGCCTCGACGTCCGAGCTGTTCGGGAAGACCGCACCGACGGCGCAGAACGAGCTGACGCCTTTCGTGCCGCAGAGCCCCTACGCGACGGCCAAGCTCTTTTCATACTGGACCACGGTCAACTATCGCGACGCCTACGGCATGCATGCGTCGAACGGCATTCTCTTCAACCATGAAAGCCCGGTGCGCGGTGAGACGTTCGTGACCCGCAAGATCACCCGGGGAGTCGCCGCCATCGAACACGGCCTGCAGAAGCGGCTCATGCTCGGCAATCTGGATGCGAAGCGCGATTGGGGCCACGCCCGCGATTACGTGGAAGGCATGTGGCGCATCGTCCAGCAGGATATCCCTGACGACTACCTGCTGGCGACGGGCGAGACCCATACCGTTCGCGAATTCGTCGAGAAAGCCTTCTCGGTCGTCGACTGTCCGATCGAATGGGCGGGAAGCGGCGTCGAGGAAATCGGTATCGACACGCGCAGCGGCAACACGATCATCGAGATCGACCCTCGCTACTTCCGACCGAACGAGGTGGACTTCCTGCTGGGAGATTCCACGAAGGCGCGAGAAAAGCTGGGCTGGTCGCACCACTGCTCCTTCGACGATCTCGTTGCCGAGATGGTCAGCTCGGACATGAGAACCATAGCGCTCGAGGCAGGTCGCAATGACTTCTATGGCATGTGATCAGACGTTCGACCTTCGCGGCAAACGGGTCTGGATCGCCGGGCACACGGGGCTTGTCGGCTCTGCGCTTCACAGGCGCCTTTCGCGGGAGCCGTGCGCATTGCTTACCGCCGGCCATGAGGAGCTCGATCTCATTCGCCAGGACGCCACCGAAAAGTGGATGCGCCGGATGCGGCCGCAGGTCGTGGTTGTCGCGGCAGCCCGCGTCGGCGGCATCATGGCCAATTCCCGCTACCCGGCCGACTTCCTCTACGACAATCTGATGATTGCCGCGAATGTGCTGAGGACCGCGCACGAGATCGGCGTCGAACGGCTCGTATGGCTCGGCTCGAGTTGCATCTATCCGCGCGAGGCCGAACAGCCCATCCAGGAAGAGTCTCTTCTGACCGGGCCGCTGGAGGCGACCAACGAAGCCTATGCGATCGCCAAGATCGCCGGACTCAAGCTGGCGGAATCCTACAGCCGCCAGCATGGCCAGCAGTTTTTCACGGTAATGCCCTGCAACCTCTACGGCCCGAACGACAATTTCGACCCGCAGAACTCGCACGTCATCCCCGCTCTCATGCGCAGGATGCACGAAGCCAAAGAGGCCGGGGCGGAAACCGTGGAGCTTTGGGGCACGGGAAAGCCGCTCCGGGAATTCCTCCACGTCGACGATCTGGCGGATGCGGTGGTGCTTTTGCTCAGGCGTCATGTGAGTGGCGAGCCGGTGAATGTCGGGTCGAGTCTCGAAGTTTCGATAGCCGATCTCGCGCGTCTGGTGGCCCGTGTCGTCGGGTATCGTGGCCGGATCCTCTTCGACCCGACCAAGCCAGATGGAACGCCGCGAAAGGTCCTGGGCTCGCAGCGCGTCCGGTCGCTCGGCTGGCAGCCGCGCATTTCCCTCGAAGACGGGCTTGCTGAGATGTATCGCGCCTGGCGGTCACGCAACGCGACCACGCAACCACAGTTGCGCCGCGCCATGGAGCGGGTCTCCGGCTGAGGCGCAGTGACCTCGCGGCATCGCCCGCCCGCGCCCTAATTCGTCTAGCGTCTTATGCTCCTCGGTGGAGGAGCCTTATCT
>JAEWFU010000386.1 GCA_023388675.1 Pseudomonadota bacterium
ATGCGCTTCTCGCGGCGCTCGATCTCCAGCGCACCGGTGACGACGCGTCGAACCTGCCGCACCTTGCGCCACTTGGCGGCAAGCTTCTCGTCCTTCCAGTCTGCGGGAACGACCGGAAACTGCTCCATATGCACGGATTCAGCCTGCGGGTGGCGGTCGAGCCAGGCTTCCTCCATGGTGAAGGGCAGCATCGGCGCGAGCCATGTCACGAGGCTGTCGAACAGCCGGCGCACGACGACGATGGCCGCCTTGCGCTTCACGCTCGAGGGCGCGTCGCAGTAGAGCGTGTCCTTGCGCACGTCGAAATAGAACGCCGACAGCTCGACCACCATGAAGTCGATCAGCGCGCGCGTGATGCGCTTGAAATCGAAGGCGTCGTAGCCCTTGCGCACCAGTTCGTCGAGTTCGGCCAGCCGATGCAGCATCAGCCGCTCCAGCTCCGGCATCTCCGCGACCGGCACGTCCTCGCCCTCGTCATGGGCGAGCGTGCCGAGCATCCAGCGGATCGTGTTGCGGAGCTTGCGATAGGCGTCGATATTGGTCTGCAGCACGTTCTTGCCGAGGCGCTGGTCTTCCCAATAATCAGTCGTCATCACCCAGAGCCGCAGGATGTCGGCGCCGGACTGCTTCATGACGTCCTGCGGGACAACCGTGTTGCCGAGCGACTTCGACATCTTGCGGCCGTCCTCGTCCATGGTGAATCCATGGGTGATGACCGTGTCGTAAGGCGCCCTGCCCCGCGTGCCGCAGCTTTCCAGCAGCGAGGAGTGGAACCAGCCGCGATGCTGGTCAGAGCCTTCGAGATAGACGTCGGCCGGCCACTTCATGTCCGGCCGGTCCTCCAGCGTGAAGGTGTGGGTCGAGCCCGAGTCGAACCAGACGTCGAGGATGTCCATCACCATCGACCAGTTCTCGTTGGCGCGGGAACCCAGGAAGCGCTCGCGCGCGCCCTCGGCGAACCATGCGTCCGCGCCCTCGGCCTCGAAGGCCTCCAGGATGCGGGCGTTGACGGCCTCGTCCTTCAGCACCTCGCCGTTCTCGTCGGCAAAGATACAGATCGGCACACCCCATGCCCTTTGACGGGAAAGAACCCAGTCGGGCCGGTCCTCGATCATCGCACGTAGACGCGTCTGGCCGGCCGCCGGCACGAAGCGGGTGTCGTCGATGGCCTTGAGCGCGCGGCTGCGCAGCGTGTCGGGTGTGTTATCGCTCACGGCCGAGCGCTCGCTCCGCTCGCTGGCCTCCGCGGGGGCGGGCGAAACGTCGCCCGGCGTCCGGTCGGACGCTCGGCCTTCCCGAGGAAGGCCGTAGCCGCCCAGGTCCTTGTCCATATAGACGAACCACTGCGGCGTGTTGCGGAAGATCACCGGCTTCTTGGAGCGCCACGAATGCGGGTAGGAGTGCTTCAGCCGCCCGCGCGCAAAGAGCATGTTGGCGGCGATCAGCGCTTCGATGACAGCCTTGTTGGCGTCGCCCTTCTTGCCGTTGTCGTCGATGACGCGCGCGGCCCCACCTTCGCGGTCAGGCCCGAAGCCCGGCGCGTCCTTGGTGAAGTAGCCGGCATCGTCGACGGTGAACGGGATCGCCGTGTCGATGCCGCGCGCCGCAAGTTCCTTGCCCGCGTCCATCCACGCGTCGAAGTCCTCGCGGCCATGGCCGGGCGCGGTGTGGACGAAGCCCGTACCCGCATCGTCGGTGACGTGATCGCCAGGGAGAAGCGGAACGCGGAATTCATAACTGCCGCCAAGACCCACAAGCGGGTGCGCCAGCGTCATCGACGCAAGCTCTTCCTGCTCGACCTTGCGGAGCCGCCTGTATTCCAGTTTCGCCTTGGCGAACGATTCTTCAGTCAGCGCGTCGGCAAAGATCAGCTTCTCGCCAGGCTGCGGGCCGAAATCGTTCTCCGCGGCCGTGACCTCGTAGAGACCGTAGGAGATGCGCGGCGAATAAACGACCGCACGGTTGCCCGGGATCGTCCAGGGGGTGGTCGTCCAGATGACGACATGAGCTTCGGTGAGATCATCTAGTCTTTTCCTAGTGTCCTGCCGAATCATCTCACGCTGCTGTTCTACGCTGTCAACGTCGCCCGGTTCCTTATCGTTAACAGGTACGAAGCCGCGAAGTGCGCCTAGTTCATCGAGCTGTTCGTCTGTTGGTTGAAGCACAGCTACCGGAAACTTCACCCAGATCGTATCGGACTCGTAGTCCTGATACTCGACTTCCGCCTCCGCCAGCGCGGTGCGTTCCACGACGGACCACATCACCGGCTTGGAGCCGCGATAGAGCTGGCCGGACATGGCGAACTTCATCAGCTCGCCGGCGATGCGGGCCTCGGCGTGGAAGTTCATCGTCGTATAGGGGTTGTCGAAGTCGCCCTCGATGCCGAGGCGCTTGAACTCTCCGGTCTGCACGTCGATCCAGTGCTGCGCGAAATCGCGGCATTCCTTGCGGAACTCGTTGACCGGCACCTGGTCCTTGTCCAGCCCCTTGGCGCGATACTGCTCCTCGATCTTCCACTCGATCGGCAGGCCGTGGCAGTCCCAGCCCGGAACGTAATTGGAATCATAACCACGCATCTGGAACGAGCGGGTGATGACGTCCTTGAGGATCTTGTTGAGAGCGTGGCCGATATGGATGTTGCCGTTGGCGTAGGGCGGGCCGTCGTGCAGCACGTAGAGCGGCCGGCCGGCAGCGCTTTCGCGCAGGCGGTTGTAGAGCTTCATCTCCTGCCAGCGCTTGACCAGCAGCGGCTCCTTGTCCGGCAGGCCGGCGCGCATCGGAAATTCCGTCTGCGGCAAATAGAGGGTCTTGGAATAGTCGATCTTCTCAGCGGTCGTCATGATCTCGTCGCATCGTCGGCCCGGGCGGCTCGGCTCCGGGCGGGTGTCTTGTCAAACAGGCGAAAGGCGCGCGGGCGGGCGGCGCGCGAAATACCCGGACCTTCCGGCAGCCGATCAGGCCGCCCGGAAAGCCGGGCCAATAATTCGTATCGTGATCGCGATCGGAAGCGCGCGCTGTCTCATGGCCGCGCTTTTAGCCGAGCGGGAACGCGGAATAAAGAGGCGAATGCACGTGTCGGCTAGCGGATCGAGAAGTCGAAACGCCATGTCGCGCTGGCGCCCAGCGTGAACTGGTCGCGGGAGCCGCCCTCGCGAACGAGGCTCGACCTGGCCGCAGGACCGGTCAGCCGCGCATATTCGGCGAAGACGCTGGTGTCGAGCCTGTCCGTCGCCTTCCAGTTGACCGCGCCGCCGACACCCGCAGAGGCGAAGCCGCTGCCCGGCGCGTATTCGGACAGGCCGGTTGCATCCGATTCGGCTGCATCGACGCCGTAATAGGCATCGAAATAATCGGCCGAGCCCCAGCGGGCACGCGGACCGGCCGATATCTGGATCGTGTCGGTGACGTTGACGAAGAAGTCGGCCGAAAGGTCGGCGACGACACCGTCATGCGAGCGGATGCCGTGGCGCATCTCGGCGCGCATGCGCATGTTGTCGGTGGGATAGATCTCGGCGAAACCGCCGATCTCGCCACCGAAGCGCAC
>JAEWFU010000427.1 GCA_023388675.1 Pseudomonadota bacterium
GTTCGGCGTGTTCGTGCTGTTCGGCTCGGTCAATTTCGATACGATCTTCGCAAGCGCGGCCTCTGTCGCCGAGAACCCGGACGCTTCCGGTGAAGCGATCTTCACGTTCCTCGGCTGGTCGCTGACGCAGGGCGGCGCCCTGACGGCGATCTGCCTGCTGCTGTTCATGGGCGCGATGGGCAAGTCGGCGCAGGTGCCGCTGCACACCTGGCTGCCGGACGCCATGGAAGGCCCGACGCCGGTCTCCGCGCTCATCCATGCCGCCACCATGGTGACGGCCGGCGTGTTCATGCTGGCGCGGCTTTCGCCGATCTTCGAACTGTCGCATGCGGCCCTACTGTTCGTGACCTTCATCGGCGCCTTCACCGCCTTCTTCGCAGCGACGGTCGGTCTCGTGCAGAACGACATCAAACGCGTTATCGCCTATTCGACGTGCTCGCAGCTCGGCTACATGTTCGTGGCGCTCGGCATGGGCTTCTACTCGGCGGCGATCTTCCACCTGTTCACGCATGCCTTCTTCAAGGCGCTGCTGTTCCTGGGCTCGGGTTCCGTCATCCACGCCGTCTCCGACGAGCAGGACATGCGCAAGATGGGCGGCCTGCGCAAGCTGATCCCGACCACCTACTGGATGATGGTCATCGGCACGCTGGCGCTGACCGGCGTCGGCATTCCGCTGACGGTCATCGGCACAGCCGGCTTCTTCTCCAAGGACGCGATCATCGAGGGCGCATTCGCCGGCCATAGCTCACTCGCAAGCTTTGCCTTCGTGCTTCTGGTCGTCGCGGCCGTCTTCACCAGCTTCTACTCCTGGCGGCTCATCTTCATGACCTTCCACGGCAAGCCGCGGGCGTCGTCCGAGGTGATGCACCACGTGCATGAATCGCCGCCGGTCATGCTGATCCCGCTCTTCATCCTGGCTGTTGGGGCGCTGTTCGCCGGCATCGTGTTCCACGACTGGTTCATCGGCTACCAACACGACGCTTTCTGGAAGGGCGCGCTGTTCATCCTGCCGGACAACCACATCCTGCACGAGTTCCACGACGTGCCGCTGTGGGTGAAGCTCGCGCCGCTGGTCGCCATGATCGTCGGCTTCGTAACCGCCTACCGGTTCTACATCCAGTCGCCGGATGCACCGCGCCGGCTCGCCGAACGACACCCGGGGCTCTATCAGTTCCTGCTCAACAAGTGGTATTTCGACGAGCTCTACGACTTCCTGTTCGTCAGGCCGGCGAAGCGCCTCGGCCGCTTCCTGTGGAAGAAGGGCGACGGGGCCGTCATTGACGGGATGGGGCCTGACGGCATCGCTGCCCGGGTCGTCGACATCACCGACCGCGTCGTCAAGTTGCAGACCGGCTATCTCTATCACTACGCATTCGCAATGCTCATCGGCGTCGCTGCCCTCGTGACGTGGATGATGCTCGGGGGGTCCTACTGATGACCGACTGGCCGATCCTCTCCACGGTCACCTTCCTGCCGCTCGTCGGCGTGTTCCTGATCCTGCTGATCAGGGACGAGGGCGCCGCCGCACGCCGCAACATCCGCAACGTGGCGTTGCTGACGACCGTGTTCACCTTCGTGCTGTCGCTGTTCATCTGGGCGGGCTTCGACAACGGCTATGCCGGCTTCCAGATGGTGGAGAAGGTGGAGTGGCTGGGCTCCGGAATCTCCTACCACATGGGCGTCGACGGCATCTCCATGCTGTTCGTGATCCTGATCACGTTCATCATGCCGCTGTGCATTCTGGCTTCGTGGGAATCCGTCGAAAGCCGCGTCAAGGAATACATGATCGCCTTCCTGATCCTGGAAACGATCATGATCGGCGTGTTCTGCGCGCTCGACATCGTGCTCTTCTACGTGTTTTTCGAAGCCAGCCTCGTGCCGATGTTCATCATCATCGGCGTGTGGGGCGGAAAGCGGCGCGTCTACGCCTCGTTCAAGTTCTTCCTCTACACGCTGCTGGGCTCGGTGCTGATGCTGCTGGCCATCATGGCGATGTTCTGGCAGTCCGGCACGACCGATATTCCCACGCTGCTGACGCATGACTTCCCGGCCAGCATGCAGACATGGCTGTGGCTTGCCTTCTTCGCGTCGTTCGCGGTGAAGATGCCGATGTGGCCGGTGCACACCTGGCTTCCGGACGCGCACGTGGAGGCGCCGACGGCCGGCTCGGTCATCCTGGCGGCGATCCTGCTGAAGATGGGTGGCTACGGCTTCCTGCGCTTCTCGCTGCCGATGTTCCCGGACGCCTCGCTCTATTTCCAGCCGTTTGTGTTCACGCTCTCGATCGTCGCCATCATCTACACCTCGCTGGTGGCGCTGATGCAGGAAGACATCAAGAAGCTTATCGCCTACTCGTCGGTTGCCCATATGGGCTACGTGACCATGGGCATCTTCGCGATGAACGTGGAAGGCATCCAGGGCGGCATCTTCCAGATGCTGTCGCACGGGCTGGTGTCCGGCGCGCTGTTCCTGTGCGTCGGCGTCGTCTACGACCGCATGCATACCCGCGAGATCGACGCCTATGGCGGCCTGGTCAACAACATGCCGAAATACGCCGTCGTGTTCCTGATCTTCACCATGGCCAATGTCGGCCTGCCCGGCACTTCCGGCTTCGTCGGCGAGTTCCTGACGCTGCTGGGTGTGTTCCGCGTGAACACCTGGGTCGCGCTGTTCGCGGCGACCGGTGTGATCCTGTCGGCGGCCTACGCGCTGTGGCTCTACCGCCGCGTCGTGTTCGGCGCGCTGACGAAGGAAAGCCTGAAGAGCCTGCTCGACCTGTCGACGCGCGAGAAGGTGATCATCTATCCGCTGGTGTTCTTCGTCATCCTCTTTGGTGTCTACCCAGCGCCCGTCCTCGACGTGACGGCCGCATCGGTCGACGCGCTTGTCAACAATGTAACGCTGTCGATCGAGGCCACCCAGGCCGCGGCGCTGCGCTAGGAAGCCGGAACGGACATCATGACGGCAGAACTCTCCACAAGCCTCACTCTCGCGGCGCCGGAACTCATTCTGGCCGTGGGCGCGATGGTGCTGCTGATGATCGGCGTCTTCTCCGGCGAGCGCGCCAATACGACCGTGACCGGTCTCGCCATCGCATTGCTGATCGGTGCTGCCGGCTGGATGATGGTCTTCACGGGCGACGGGGAGGCCTTCGGCGGCGCCTTCGTCAGCGATCCGTTCGCGCGCTTCATGAAGATGCTGACACTGATCGGCTCCGTGGTGACGCTGATCATGTCGGTCGGCTTCGCCCGCGAGGAGAAGTTCGACAAGTTCGAGTATCCGGTGCTGATCGTGCTGTCGACGCTCGGCATGCTGCTGATGGTGTCGGCCAACGACATGATCGCGCTCTATCTCGGCCTCGAGCTGCAGTCGCTGGCGCTCTACGTGATCGCCGCCATCAACCGGGACAATCTCCGCTCGACCGAGGCGGGCCTCAAATATTTCGTCCTCGGCGCGCTGTCGTCGGGCATGCTGCTCTACGGCATCAGCCTCGTCTACGGCTACACCGGCAACACCGGCTTCGAGGCGATCGCCTCGGCGCTGAGCGGCGGCGAACGCCAGCTCGGCCTCGTGTTCGGTCTCGTCTTCGTGCTCGCCGGCCTTGCCTTCAAGATCTCGGCGGTGCCGTTCCACATGTGGACGCCGGACGTCTATGAAGGCGCGCCGACGCCGGTGACGGCGTTCTTCGCCGCCGCGCCGAAGATGGCGGCGATGGCGCTGCTGGTGCGCGTAACCGTGGGCGCATTCGAGCCGGTTGCGGCCGACTGGCAGCAGATCGTCGTCTTCGTGTCGATCGCATCGATGGTTCTGGGCGCCTTCGCTGCGATCGGCCAGACCAACATCAAGCGCCTGATGGCCTATTCCTCGATCGCGCATATGGGCTTCGCGCTGGTGGGGCTTGCCGCCAACACGCAGGCCGGCGTGCGCGGCGTCGCGCTCTACATGCTGATCTACCTGGTGATGACCCTCGGCACGTTTGCCTTCATCCTTGCGATGCGGCGCGAGGAGGGTAATGTCGAGCGCATCGAAGACCTCTCGGGCCTTGCATCGACCAACACGCTGATGGCGGTGATCCTGACCATCCTGATGTTCTCGCTGGCAGGTATTCCGCCGCTCGCCGGCTTCTGGGGCAAGTGGTACGTGTTTCTGGCGGCCATGGATGCCGAACTCTATCCGCTGGCGATCATCGGTGTGCTCGCCTCCGTCGTGGGCGCCTACTACTACCTGCGTATCATCAAGATCATGTGGTTCGACCAGCCGGCCGGTGGCTTCCTGCCGATGGCGGGCGAGCTGCGGCTCGTGCTTGGGCTCTCCGGTCTGCTCGTGCTGTTCTACGCCGTTGTCGGCGGACCGTTCGAACGCATGGCCGAGGCTGCCGCGGCAACCTTCTTCTGATGGGCGCGACCTTTCTTCCTTCTCCCCGTAAACGGGGAGAAGGTGGCCCGAAGGGCCGGATGAGGGGCAGCATCGACTCAGCGAGGTTTGCGCTGCCCCTCATCTGCCTGCCGGCATCTTCTCCCCGTAAACGGGGAGAAGAGAGCTAGTCGCATGGGCTTCGTACTTGCTCCAACCGCCATTGCCGCAGGCTACCGTCTCGAAGCTTTCGACACCGTCAGCTCGACCAACGCGGTGGCGATCGAGCGCGCGCGCGGCGGAGACGAGGGCAAGCTTTGGCTCGTCTCGAAGCGGCAGGAGGCGGGCAGGGGCCGACGCGGCCGCGCCTGGGAGACGCCTGAGGGCAACCTCGCAGCAACGCTTCTCCTCGTACCCGGCTTCGACATCAAGGCCGCCGCTACGCTCGGCTTCGTGGCCGGGCTCGCACTGGCGGACGCGCTGGCGGCGGTGATTCCCGGTCGCGGGGTGAGTGTCGGCGTCGATGGCGGCACGCCGCTCGGCGGCGGGCGCTTCGAGCTCAAATGGCCCAACGACGTGCTTGCGGACGGAGCCAAGCTCTCCGGCATCCTGCTTGAATCGGCGATGCTGGACGAAACCCGCTTCGCGCTCGCCATAGGCATCGGCGTGAATGTCGTCGCGCACCCGCAGGACGTGCCGTATCCCGCGACGTC
>JAEWFU010000461.1 GCA_023388675.1 Pseudomonadota bacterium
ACAGCAGATCGCCGAAATCGCAGGCGTTCAGCGTGTGGAGCCGGTCCTGATAGGCGCGATAGAGTTCGCGGCCCTTGCCGTTGGCAAAGGCGCGGGCGTCGCCTTCGGCAATCTCCTCGGGGCCGAGGCCCTTGTTCTTCCAGCCGTCGATCATCTGCGCGAACTGGCGCGCCGGCCAGCGCTTGTCGTCCAGCCCTTCGGCCTGGATCAACTGCTTGATCAGCCGGATCACGTCGTCGGTATCGAGGATGGTGAAGTCGGAGCGCAGTCCGGCCAGTTCGGCGTGTCGGCGCAGCAGCTTGACGCCGATGGAATGGAACGTGCCGAGCCACGGCATGCCTTCGACCGCTTCGCCGACCAGCACGCCGATGCGCTGCTTCATCTCGCGCGCGGCCTTGTTGGTGAAGGTGACGGCGAGGATCTGGCTCGGCCAGGCGCGGCCGGTGGCAAGGATATGCGCGATGCGGGTGGTGAGCACCCGCGTCTTGCCGGTGCCGGCACCCGCCAACACGAGGACCGGGCCTTCGGTCGTCTCGACGGCCAGCCGCTGCTCGGGGTTCAGGTCCGCCAGATAATCGGGCGCGCGATGGCCGCCGCGTGCCGCCATGGCGCGCGCGGCGATGCCGCCGCCGGCAGGCGGTGCGGCAGCTTGACCCTTCGGGCGCGGCGCATCGTCCTCGTCGAAGAAGGGGATATCGTCGGGAAATCCGGACATTTCACCGGAATGTAGTGATTCGGGGGCGAAAGACCAGCGCCGCGCACCCGGTCAACTGACGCTGCCTGTCCAAATGACGGCGCAAGGGACTTGGCGACACACTGTAGCCGCGCTAATGTCGCCACTGGCCTGGAGGCGGCCGGCAGTCTGCGCCCGCAAGGGTATGGCGAACGCCTCCACGATCCTTCCCAACCGGTTTTTCCGATCCGGCGGAGGCGTCAGCAATGCGGACACTGACCAAGCCATTGCCGGTGAAGAGGACTGGACATCATGCGTACCTATCGCGATGCCAAGGCCATGGCGAAAGCCATGCGCGAGGCCCTGGCCGAAAACAAGCTCGACATCTCCCATTCCCAGGCGCTTGAGATCGTCGCCCGACAGTTCGGGCTGGCGACGTGGAACATCCTGTCGGCAAAGATCGGAGATGGCGACGGCGCAAGCGCTGCATCCGATGCGATCGCCTACGAACAGGCTATTCCGATCGTGCGTATCTTCGACGTGGCCAAGGCGCACGAGTTCTATCTCGGGTTCCTCGGCTTCTCGGTCGATTGGGAACACCGTTTCCATCCGAATGCGCCACTCTACACGCAGGTATCGCGAGGCGATCTGAAACTGCATCTTTCGGAACATGCCGGCGACGCGACGCCGGGCGGCAACATGGTCATCTATATGGAAGGCATCCGCAGCTTCCATGCCGAACTTCTTGCCAAGAACTACCGCTACATGCGGCCGGGACTCGAAGAAGCGGAATGGGGCCTCGAGGTGACGGTCATCGATCCGTTCAACAACCACATGCGGTTCATTGAACGTCAAGGTAGCTGAGCAGCGCCGCAAGACGTGATGTGAAATCGACATTGGCGGGGGCCGGCTGTCCGGCGCCCGTCAGAATGCGTTGTCGGGCACGACGCGCCCGGCGCGCAGATGGCGGGCTTCGATCAGGATGCGGCGGGCGTAGATGACATCGATGGGGATCGGCTGGCGCAGTCGCCGGATATCGTGGAGTTCTTCCTCCACCACTTGCTGGGCGCGCCGCAGATCGTGATCGGTATAGGCCTCGTCCAGCGCCACCGCGCGAGCAAAGTGGGCGACGTCGCCGGTGATGCCGTCGTGCATGATCTCTCTTCTCCGACCGTTCCCCGTCGGGCTCGCGCTGCGGTGAGTCGCCCCTGCTTCCGATTGTGGAAGCGTCGGGCGCTCGATCAAGGCGGGTCAGGGAATGAAGCTGTGCAAAGGCCGTCAGGGTTAATCGTTGCCTAACGGCGTCCAGGCATGGCGGCGGCGTCAGCCGGCCTTGCGGCGGATGCCGATCGAGCGGCCGGCGCGCTCCGGAACCGGCAGGTTCGCGTGTTCGGAACGCATCGCCTCGATGTTGGCGAGAACGTCGGGCGGAAAGGGGCAGACCTTGGGGCCGCTCATGTCGATATGCAGCGTAAGCACTTCCGATGTCGCGGCGAGCCAGCCGTCGGCGTGGTGCAGTTCCTGGAAGACGTGAAAGCGTTTCTCGTCGTGATCGAGCATCTGGAAGGTACAGGTGACCTTGTCGCCGAGGTGCAGTTCGCGGACGTAGCAGACGTGGATCTCGGCGGTGTAGGTTGTCAGCCGCCGCTCGCCTGCATATTTCGGCCCCATGCCCAGCACTTCGAAGGCCTCGTCGGCGCAACGGTCGAACAGGACGTTGTAATAGGCCATGTTCATGTGGCCGTTATAGTCGATCCAGTCCTTCTCGACCTCGAGAACGCGCGAGACGAAAGGGGCGGGATTGGCCATTGCTGATTCCTGTCTTTTGGGGCGGGGCCGCGTCCGGATCGCTGGACAAAGGCCACGCCATTTGCATGCTGCCGACAGAGAAGACCAAAGGGCGTACGGAGACAAGGTCGACCGCCGCCCATCCACGGAGGAAAGTTCATGGCCCTTGCCGATCTGCAACCCGTTGCGCGCAACGATGCCGGCAGCGCCGCCGTCGTCGGCATCCTCAAGCAGCGCTTCGGCGAGCGTTTCCAGACCGGCCATGCGATTCGCGGCCAGCACGCGCACACCACCACTTATATTCCCTCGCAGCTTCCCGATGGCGTGGTGTTCCCGCATTCCACGGAGGAAGTGCAGGAGATCGTCCGGGCGTGTGCCGAATACCGCGTGCCCGTCATCCCGTTCGGCACCGGCACGTCGCTTGAAGGCCATGTCAACGCGCCCGGCGGCGGCATCTGCATCGACATGATGCAGATGAACAAGGTGCTGGCCGTGCATGCAGAAGATCTCGACTGCACCATCGAGCCCGGCGTCACGCGCGAGGAGCTGAACACCTATCTGCGTGACACCGGCCTGTTCTTCCCGATCGATCCCGGCGCTAACGCCAGCCTCGGCGGCATGGCCTCCACTCGCGCTTCCGGCACCAACGCCGTGCGATACGGCACGATGCGCGAGAACGTGCTTTCGCTGACCGCGGTGATGGCCGACGGCCGGGCGATCACTACGGCGAAGCGGGCACGCAAGTCGTCGGCCGGCTACGATCTGACCCGGCTGCTCGTCGGCTCCGAGGGCACGCTCGGCGTCATCACCGGGCTGACGCTGAAGCTCTACGGTATCCCGCAGGCGATCTCGGGCGGGGTCTGCCCGTTCCCGTCCGTCGATGCGGCCTGCAACGCAGTCATCACCACCATCCAGATGGGTGTGCCGGTAGCGCGCATCGAACTCGTCAACGCATTGTGCATGCGGGCGCTGAACGGCTACGCAAAGCTCGATTATCCCGAGACGCCCTGCCTGTTCCTGGAATTCCATGGTACCGACGCGGGCGTGCGCGAACAGGCGGAGACGTTCGGCGAGATCGCGGCCGAGTTCGGAGGCGGTTCGTTCCAGTGGACCAATGTGGCGGAGGAGCGAACGAAGCTCTGGAAGGCGAGGCA
>JAEWFU010000333.1 GCA_023388675.1 Pseudomonadota bacterium
CATCTCAAGCGCTGACGCGGCTTTTCAGCACCGTATCGAATGAAAGGGAGCCGGCATGGCCAAAGTTGCATTTCTGGGATTGGGCGTGATGGGCTATCCGATGGCCGCGCACCTGAAGAACAAGGGCGGTCATGACGTCACTGTCTACAACCGCACCAAGGCCAAGGCCGAGAAGTGGGTGAACGAGCACGGCGGCGAGATGGCGCTGACGCCGGCAACAGCGGCAGCCGACAAGGATTTCGTCTTCGCCTGCGTCGGCAATGACGACGACCTGCGTTCCGTCACACTGGGCGCGGATGGCGCTTTCGGGGCGATGGAGAAGGGCGCGATCTTCATCGACAACACCACGGCCTCGGCCGAAGTGGCCCGCGAGCTCGACGCAGCCGCCAAGGAGCGCGGCCTGGGCTTCGTCGACGCACCGGTTTCAGGAGGCCAGGCGGGCGCGGAAAACGGCGTGCTGACGGTGATGTGCGGCGGCGATGAAGCCACCTTCGACAAGGCCAGGCCCGTAATCGACGCCTATGCGCGCATGGTCGGGCTGATGGGGCCGGCTGGCGCCGGCCAGCTCACCAAGATGATCAACCAGATCTGCATCGCCGGCCTCGTTCAGGGGCTGGCCGAAGGCATCCACTTCGGCAACAAGGCCGGGCTCGACATCGAGAAGGTCATCGACGTCATCTCCAAGGGCGCGGCCGGCTCGTGGCAGATGGAAAACCGCCACAAGACGATGAACGCCGGCAAGTACGATTTCGGCTTCGCGGTCGACTGGATGCGCAAGGACCTCGGCATCTGCCTCGCCGAGGCCGACCGCAACGGCGCGAAGCTGCCCGTCACCGCACTGGTCGACCAGTTCTACAAGGACGTCCAGCAGATGGGCGGCAAGCGCTGGGACACCTCCTCGCTGCTGGCGCGGCTGGAGAAATAGGCTGCGACCATGGACGCCCTGTCGCGCAGTTCCACGGCCGATGACGTCCTCGACCATTTGAAATCGCTCGGCTCGGAAGAAAACCGGCAAGGCATGTTGCGCTACGGGATACGGATCGAGCGCGCGCTGGGCATCTCCCACGGTGATCAGCGGCGCATCGCCAAGGCGATCGGCCGCGACCACGAGCGCGCCTTCGCGCTCTGGGATTCCGGCATCACGGAGGCGCAGTTCATTGCCTCCCTCACCGCCGACCCGAAGCGCTTCACCGCAGATGATGCGCGCCGATGGGCGGCGGAATTCGATTCGTGGGACATCGTCGACGGGGTCTCCGACCTCTTCGTCGACACCGACCACTGGCTCGGCCTCATCGACGACTTTGCCAAGGACGAGCGCGAGTTCGTCCGCCGCACGGCTTTCGCCATGATGGCCTGGTCCGTGGTTCATCGGAAGAAGGAGCCGGAGGAAACATTCCTGCGCTTCCTCGCGACCATCCGCCGGCACGCGGACGACGAGCGCAATTTCGTGAGGAAAGCCGTGAGCTGGGCGCTGCGCTCGATCGGCAAGCGATCCGCGCAGCTCAACACGGCCGCGCTGGATCTCGCGCGTGACCTCGCAGGCTCCGACGACAAGACCCGTCGCTGGATCGGCAAGGATGCCGTGCGCGACCTCACCTCGGAGAAGACCAGGCAGCGTCTCGAACGCATCGCCAACAAAGCCTCGCCGAAGCCGCGCAAAGCCTGAGCGGTCAGAAATCGCGCGGCCGCCCCAGCCATAAAGTCTCCTGTTAACCATTTGCCCGCTAGCCTGACGGTGAAACTCAGGAGGGGATACGGGCGTGGGCAATGCTGAGGTGCGGGCTTTCCCGCTACATCGTCAACGGAAACTCGTGAGCGGCATCGCTCGCGTACTGGGATCCAAGCAGGGCGAGGAAGCCACGCTGTTCTGGCGTGAGACTGCGAAGAGCCTCCTGCAGCGGCTAATCGCTAACGGCGTGCAACAGGCAGCCGCCGAGGACGAGGTCCGGGCTTTGCTTCACGTCGTGCTTTCGGAGCTCGAGACGGACGCGGCCACGGCAAGGGGCTAAGGGACAGTTCGGCCTTTTACCCTCTTGTCAGGGCTTTTCTCTTCTGCCCGGTTGTCCTTCGCGCTCAGTGAGATCGCATTCCACCAAATTGGCTGGCGTAACGACGCAACTATATTCGCCGCCTCTTGATCGGTCGTCGCCACGCGTCTGGCATCCCGTAAGCGTAACGAGCGAAACCAACGCGCAGGCAGCGATTTGCTTCATTGTTTGCTCGCCAGCTTCTATGGTGCAGGCATCAAACCTCGTTGACCGAACTATGCTACGCCCCGCGCTGCGTTCACGAACCCATCGAATATGCGAAGACCCGGATGATCTTCGCCGGCCAGCTTTTCCGGGTGCCACTGCACGCCCATCGCGAAAGTCCGTGAAGGCACCTCGATCCCTTCGATCACACCGTCCGGACCGCGGGCGGTGACGACCACGTCTGCGGATGCCTCGACGATCGCTTCGCGGTGGAAGGTGTTCGCACTGAACGTCCCCTCCCCGAAAATCTCCGCCATCCTCGTGCCGGACTGAATCAACACCTCGTGCCGCAGGTCTTTCTGGTCATGGTTGAGCGCGTCCGGCCAGGAGGCGTGCACGTCCGAAACCATGCGGCAGCCGTTCAGGCAGGCGAGCATCTGCATGCCGTTGCAGATGCCCAGCACCGGCTTGTCGCGCGCCAGAAACCCTTCCATCAGCGCCATCTCGACGGACAGCCGGTCGGAGGCCGGATATTGGGACCGGTCGCCGTCGACGTACCAGGACTTCGGAAACTCGATCCGCCCGCCGACGCTGACGAACCCGTCAAACCGCTCGACGGTCTGCTCCACAAGTTCAGGCAGGTACGGTATCCCAAAGGGCAGGCCGCCGGCACGGCCGACAGCGGAGAAATAGGCCTTCGACGTCTCGTAATAATTGCCGCCCGCACTGGTATTCTCGTCCATGATCACGGCGATCATCGGCTTGCGCTTCATATGCTTTCACCTGCCTGGCGTTCATCGCGTTGCAGACGCTTCCGTAGAAGCTCTGCCGGACGATAGTCGCCAAACCGGCCAAACATGCAACGTCGTTCAGACAATACGGCTTAGCTGATCCAACAGACGAGCCCGCTCTGGCTTCAATGTCGTCGGTTGGAACGCAGGCGCCTCACGCGGCGCGTTCGCCGCTTTCCTTGTCGAGCACCAGGTAATCCAGCGGAAGCTGGGTCGTGTTCTTGATCTGCTCCATGGCGAACGCGGACGAGACGTCACGTATCTCGATCTTGGCGATCAGCCGCTTGTAGAAGGCGTCATAGGCGGCGATGTCGGGCACCACCACGCGCAGCAGATAGTCGACCTCGCCGCTCATGCGGTAGAACTCGACGACTTCGGGAAACTCCTGGATCACCTCGGCGAAACGCTTCAGCCATTCCACGCTGTGCGCATTAGTGCGGATCGAGACGAACACGTTGACGCGTGTGTTGACCTTTACCGGATCGAGGATCGCGACGCGGCGCTGGATCACGCCCTCCTCTTCCAGTTTCTGGATACGCCGCCAGCACGGCGTGGTCGAAAGGCCCACCTTCTTCGCCACGTCGGCGACGGCCAGGGTCGAGTCCTCCTGCAAGAGGCGGAGGATTTTTTTGTCGAGGCGGTCCATCTGGGAAACTCCGGTAGAATTTCTTGCCATGATGAGGGCAAAATTGTGCCTCGACAAGAAATTTCTTCTCATACGAAGGCCATTCCGCGAGTGAAATATCTACGCTTGGCGACCAAGACGCATTGCGATTTCGCGGCGCAGCACCGGCAGCAAATCGGCCTCGAACCAAGGATTCCTTTTCAGCCACGCGGTGTTGCGCCAGGAAGGGTGCGGCAGAGGCAGCACGCGCGGGGTTTCGTTGCGCATGAAGATCGCGCGCCAGTCGGCGACCGTTTCCGTCAGCGAGGCGCGGCGCGCATCGCCGAGGTGCCAGCCTTGAGCATAGAGCCCGATGGCGAGCACCAGCTCTATTTGCGGCATCGCCGCGATCAGCTCGCTCCGCCATGTCGGCGCGCATTCCCGGCGCGGCGGCAGGTCGCTGCCCTTGGCGTCCTGTCCCGGAAAGCAGAACCCCATCGGAACAATGGCGAAATTCTCAGGATCGTAGAACTCCTCGCGGGTCACACCCAGCCAGTCGCGCAGCCGGTCACCGGAGCGGTCGTTGAACGGCTGTCCGGTCGCGTGGACCCTTGTGCCGGGCGCCTGCCCGGCAATCAGGATACGCGCGGTCGAGGATGCGGTGACGACGGGGCGCGGCTCGTGCGGCAGCGGGCGTGCCGGGTTGGCCGGCGCATCCCGGCACAGCCGGCAGGCGCGGACGCGCTCGACCAGCTCTGCCAGGTCTTCGTCCATCAGGCCCCCGCGCTCGGCCGCGAGGCGACCGCCGCGTACCAGCGCCGCACATTCGTACATTCCTCGGGCACCGCGATGCGGGCGGGCTTCATGAAGTCGATGCCGATCATTCCCGTAATGTCGGCGATGGAGAAAGCGTCGCCGGCTATGAACGCGCGATCGGCCAGTTCTTCATCGAGGAAAGCGAGGAAATCCAGAACCTTGGGCTTGTTCGCTTCACCCCATTCCGCAATTTGCGGCACCTCCCACTCCTTCATGGCCGGATGCAGGTGGCGGAAGGCGTTGGCGACTGCGCCGAGGAAATTCAGCTCCATCCGCCGCTGCCACATCTCGACCCTGGCCTTGCCGACCGGCCCCGTGCCAAACAGCGGCGGTTCGGGCTGCACCTCCTCGAAATAGCGGCAGATGGCGACCGATTCGGTGATGATCGTGCCGTCGTCGAGCTCCAGCACGGGCAGCCGCCGCAGCGGATTGCGACTGGCGACCTCCGGCGAGCGATGTCCCATCGCGCCCATGTCGATCGGCACCAGCGGCACCTCGATGCCCTTCTCCGCCAGAAAGATGCGCACCCGGCGCGGATTAGGCGCGCGTCCGCCGTCGTAAAGCTTCATCCCGTCTCTCCTCGGTCCGTTTCCTGTCCACTCATGTTGCCCTGAAAAAGGGATCGCAACCAATCTCCGATTGCCGAAAGTCCGTCATGCGATACTTCTGCCATGCCGCCATGGATGCGTCGCCAATCCTGCGGGCGCTCGAAAGAACCGACCCACAGGCCGCGGCCAGCGTCCCGCGCCGACCGTTCGGCATCCCCATGGTCGCCATAGGCCGCGGCCCAGCCGCGCTCCACCATCGCGCGGTTCAAGTCGACGCCTCCGGCCTTGCAACTTGTGAGCAGCCGGTCGTAGCGGTCGCGCCGCCATCCCTCGCACGTCACCGGCCGTCCGCCGATCAGCTCTGCCAGCGCGTTGCGCGCTTCGCGCCCGCAGGCATAGTCGCCGCGTGGGCCAGCGCAGGTCTGGCCGAGTTCCGGCGCATCGATGCCGATCAGTCGCAGCCGCGTGCCGCCGAGCGTCAGGGAATCGCCGTCTACCACCCGCGGTAAGCCGGACCGGGTCTCGGCCGTTCCGAAGCGCTCGTGCCCGGCAACGAATGCCAGCGCCGCGAGGATGGCCACGGCCAGCGCAAGGTCCAAAAATCGCCGGACGAACGACCTTGGTTTTCGCCGGCGCGCGCGGCGGGTGCGCCTGCTCAAGGCCATCGACGGAAGGGTCTCTTAATCATTCCGCGTTAGCGTGCCGCTACGAGAGTATCGCGCGCGAAAACCGTAATCTTCCATGGCGTTACAACGCTCTACCGCAACCGACAAGAACATTGTGGACCGCACCAAGGCGCACCGCAACAGTGACGTTGCGCGCGCGGTGCGGCGTACGCGCGATCGGTTGGCCCAGCAGGCGGGCAATCCGGCCTACGATCGCGAACTCCTGAAACTCCACGCCCGCGCGACGATCAACACGGCACTCGCCATTCCCCTTACCGTCATGGCGGTCACCGCGGCGGGGCTGTTTATAGGCGTCGGATTCACCATCGTTGCATGGGCGCTGGTCACCATCGCCTGCTATGGTGGGCTCGCGCTGATCGCCCGAAGGGTCGATCGCACCGAAACCTCTGAAATCAACGCCAAAAAGGTTCGGCGCGCCTTTCTTTTCGGCCATTTCGTCAGCGGCATCGGCTGGAGCTATTTCGCCTGGATCGCGTGCAGCGAGTGTCAGGTCGACCAGTTTCCGGTGCTCAAGGCCGTCGTGCTGCTTCTGGTCATGGCGGCAACGGCGATCATCTCGTCGGCGCTCAGCGGCGCGCTGGCCACCACATTCGCGCTGCCGGTCGGCATTTTTGCCGCCTCGGTCGCGATGTCGAGCGGCTGGCAGCCTGTGGAAGCGATCATGGCGGGCCTGCTCGTCATATCGCTGCCGTTCTTCAGCTATGTTGCCGGCCACCTGCATTCGGCCAGCGTGATGCTGCTGTCGTTCCGCGCCGAAAAGGATGGCCTGATCGCCGAGCTGGAGACGGCCAAGGCCATGTCCGACGAGGCGCGCAGACGGGCCGAAGAAGCAAACCTCGCCAAGTCGCGCTTCCTGGCCACCATGAGCCACGAGCTGCGTACCCCGCTGAACGCGATCCTCGGCTTTTCCGAGGTGATGGCGAACGAGGTGCTCGGTCCGCTGCAGAACGAAACCTATCGCGATTATGCGAAGGACATAAACGGCTCCGGCCGCCATCTCCTCCATCTCATCAACGAAATCCTCGATCTCTCGCGCATCGAAGCGGGTCGCTACCAGCTCACCGAAGAACCGATGTCGCTTGAAGCCGTGGTGGAGGAATGCTGTCACCTGATGGAGCTGAAGGCGCGCAACAAGGACATCCGCCTCGTGCAGCAGTTCGAGCCGAACCTGCCGCGCATCTTCGCCGACGAGCGTTCACTGCGGCAGGTGACGCTGAACCTGCTGTCGAACGCGGTGAAATTCGCGCCGAGCGGCAGCGAAGTGCGCGTTCGCGTCGGCTGGACGGCGGGCGGCGGCCAGTACATTTCGGTGAAGGACAACGGTCCCGGAATTCCCGAGGACGAGCTGCCCATCGTTCTGTCTGCTTTCGGTCAGGGCTCCATCGCCATCAAGAGCGCGGAACAGGGCACCGGCCTCGGCCTGCCGATCGTCCAGGGCCTGATCGCGCTGCACGGCGGCGAGTTCCAGCTTCATTCCAAACTGCGCGA
>JAEWFU010000013.1 GCA_023388675.1 Pseudomonadota bacterium
CTGGCGGGATTTCTATCTCCTCCCGGGCGTACGAGGCTTGCCGGTTCTGGCTGCCGCCGTGCTAGAACAATCTACGGCCATTCATTGCGGAGGCTGACCTCGACATGGAAGCGCTTCTTGGCGGGGCTCAACCCTATATCGCGCTGGTGCTGCTGGTGCTTCTTCTGGCCGCCTTCATCATCGAGCGCTATCCGCCGGAGGTTACCGCCGCGGGGGGTGCCGCGGCATTCCTGCTGCTGGGCCTGACCACTCCGGAGGATGCCATGCGTGTCTTCTCCAATTCAGCGCCCATAACGATTGCGGCAATGTTCGTGCTTTCGGGCGCGCTGGTGCGAACCGGCGTTCTGGAAAACCTGGCCAGCAGGCTGACGACCAGCGCCACGAACCATCCGACCCTTGTGGTGGCGGCGCTTTTGATCGGCACGGTGGCCGCGTCGGCCTTCATGAACAATACGCCGGTGGTGCTGATCCTGATCCCGATCGTCTTTCGGCTGGCCCGGACGCTGGACATCGCAGCCACACGGCTGCTGATCCCCATTTCCTATGCCGCGATCCTCGGCGGCACCTGCACGCTGATCGGCACGTCCACCAACATCCTCGTCGACGGCGTTGCACGCAATGCCGGCCAGCCGGCGTTCTCGATCTTCGAGATAACCCCGATCGGCATCGTAGCCGCAGTCACCGGAACGCTTGTCATGCTGCTGCTCGGCCGTTACCTGCTGCCCGACCGGCGCGATGCCGGCGAGACGGCGCAGTCCGAAGAGGCGGAGTTCCTGTCCGAAGTAACGGTAAGGGTCGAAGGCCGCTACACGCAGTCCAGGATCGGCGCGATCGGCGACTTCAACCGGGCCGGCCTCAAGGTATTGGGTCTGCGCAGCGGCAGCGAGGTCATCCGTGACAATGTCGGCGAACGCACGATGAAGCGGGGCGATTCGCTCATCCTCCTGGGCACCGCTTCGGAAATCCTGACGCTCAACGAAAAAAGCGATCTGCACGTCGGCCTGCGCCGCAGCCAGGAGCGCGAAGGCGAGAAAGTCGTGGTGGAGGCCGTCGTTGCCCCCCATCGCGCCACCACCGGCGAGCGGATCGGCGATCTGATGCTTGGTCGTCGCTACGGTGTGCGCATCCTCGGCGCTCATCGTCATCGCCATATTCCGGGCTCCGACCTGGAAAGCGTCAAGCTGCGGCCTGCCGACAAGCTGTTGCTCGAAGGCCCGCCAGACAATTTCGATGCCTTGACAGAGGATGCAAGCCTCGTTTCCGTATCGCGACCCAGTGCGCGGCCTTACCGCCGCAGCAAGGCGCCAGTGGCGCTGGGCGCGCTCGCGGCGGTCGTCGGGCTTGCGGCCTTCAATGTCATGGACATCGCGATCTTGGCGCTGCTCGCGGTAGCGGCTATCCTGCTGTTGCGCTGCCTCGACAGCGACGAGGCGTGGGGCTCAATCGACGGCTCTATCCTCGTGCTGATCTTCGCGATGCTCATTATCGGAGCGGGTCTCGAAAGATCCGGCGGAGTGCAACTCATCGTCAACGCGCTTGCGCCGTATCTGGCGACGATGCCGCCGGTGGTCACATTGGCGGCGATCTTCGTGATCTCATCGATCCTGACCGAGCTTGTCACCAACAACGCGGTCGCGGTTCTCGTGGCACCGATCGCCATCGGTCTCGCGACCCAGATGGGGATCGATCCACGGCCGTTTCTCATCGCGGTGATGATCGGCGCCAGCGCCAGTTTTGCGACACCCATCGGCTACCAGACGAACACGCTGGTCTATGGTGCTGGCAACTACCGCTTCACCGATTTCCTCAAGGTCGGCGTACCGATGAACATAGCGGTCGCCATCGCGAGCTGCGTGGCCATCTGGCTCGTCTATGATCTCTAAAGCATGTCTCCCGAAAGTGGGAACCGGTTTCGGGGAAAAGACATGCGTGAAAACAAGAACCTAAAGCGCATGGAGCGAATCTGAAAGATCGCGACGCGCTTTAGACGCTTTCCACGGCGACGCCGGGCAGGTAGCGCGTGATCGGGCGGATCTCATAGACGGCGGATTTGTTGACGCGGCGCAACTCGCGTGCGGCTTCGATCGCCGCATCCAGCGAATCGCACTCGAGCATGTAGAGACCGAGCAGCTGTTCCTTGGTCTCGGCGAAGGGGCCGTCGATGACCATTGCCTCAGGGCTGCGCAGCGTGACCGCCTTGCCGGTGAAGTCGAGCCGTGCCGAAGGCCCGAGCTTGCCGGTCTCGTTGATCTTGTCATGGACCTTCATCAGATTGTCCATCAGCGCCTCACCCTGGTCAGGTGTCATCGCGGCGACGACACCTTCCTCGTGATAGGCGAGTATCGCGTAAAGCATGCGGTTCCTCCTGGCTTTGTCGGCAATGCGGTATCCGCTAGCGGGCGAGGAAGCTTTCGATCCTTTCCAGGGCCCGCAGGATGTTTTCTTCGGAATTGGCGTATGAGAGGCGCAGATAGCCTTCTCCGAGGACACCAAAATCCGGGCCCCCGGTCAGCGCGACCCCGGCGTCTTCCAACAAGGCCGACGCGAACGCCTTGGCCGGGTGGCCAGTGTCCCGCACGTTCGGAAACGCGTAGAAAGCGCCCTTGGGCGTGATGCAGGAAAAGCCCGGCAGCGCATTCAAGCCTTCCACGACGATCCTGCGTCGCCGGTCGAAGGCCGCGAGCATCTTCTCCACGTCGTCCTGCGGGCCGTCGATTGCGGCGATGCCCGCGAACTGACTGGGCGCGTTGACGCAGGACCAGCAGTTGACCGCGAGCTTGCGCACCTTGTCGTAGAGGTGGCCGCTCTCCGGTCCGTTCGGCCAGATCGACCAGCCCATGCGCCAGCCGGTCATCGCCCAGGTCTTCGACCAGCCGTTGAGCACGATCAGCCGTTCGCGGATTTCCGGGAATTGCAGCAGCGACGTGTGTTCCTCGCCGTCATAGGTCATGACGTCGTAGATCTCGTCGGAGAGGATCGCGACGTGCGGATGCGCCTCGAGGCCGCGCACCAGCTTCTCGATCTCGATTCGCGGCGTGACGCCCCCGGTGGGGTTGGCGGGGGAGTTGAGGATCAGCAGCCTCGTTTCGGGCGTGATCAGTGACAGGGTTTCGTCTGCCGAGAAGGCAAAGTCGTTTTCCTCGCGGATCGGCACAGGCACCGGTCTGGCACCGGTGAACTCGATCATCGACCGGTAGATCGGAAAGCCCGGATCTGGATAAAGAATGTCGACGCCCGGCGCGCCGAACATCAGGATCGCAGCGAACATGGTCGGCTTGCCGCCCGGCATGATCATCACGTTTTCGGGCGAGACCTCGACACCGGTCGTCGTGAGGGTGCGGCGCACGACGGCCTCGCGCGTGGCAAGCAGGCCGGTCGCCGGCGTATAGCCGTGGTGGCCGTCGCGCAGTGCCTTCACGGCGGCTTCCACGATGTGTTCCGGCGTGCTGAAGTCAGGCTGGCCGATGCCGAGATTGATGATGTCCTTGCCGGATTGCGCCAGGGCGGTCGCCCGTGCGAGCACCGCGAAGGCATTCTCCTCACCGATCCTGTCGAAGGCCTTGATCGTTTGGAGCATGCGGGCGTCCCTCCCTGGTTCTTGTCCCAGCCCGGTGTTGTTGTGAGCCTCTTGGCCTGTTTGTCAATGATGGTGCACGCATGGAAGATTTGAGCCAATGGACGCCGCGGCAGCGGCCTGAGCGCCAGCCGATGGAAGGCCGGTATGTCCGCCTTGAGCCGCTGGACGCCGGGCGCCACGGAGACGGCCTGTTCGAAGCATCGTCGA
>JAEWFU010000074.1 GCA_023388675.1 Pseudomonadota bacterium
CCCATCAGGCCGATCGTGCGCACCTCGCCGACGATGCCGTGGCCGGCGAGACGCTCCATCAGCGCCTTGCGGAAATAGGGGCCGGTATCGTCCTTCACCCGCTCGATGAGACCTTCCTTCTCGATGATCTCGAGATTGGCGAGCGCCACCGCACACGCCACCGGATGCCCGGAATAGGTGTAGCCGTGATAGAATTCGCCGCCCTTCTCGATGACTGTCGAGGCGATGCGGTCGCCGACAAGCAGCGCCGACAGCGGCTGGTAGCCGGAGGTGAGCGCCTTGGCGGTGGTGATCGTGTCCGGCTCGATGCCCATCGACTGGGCGGCGAACCAGGCGCCGGTCCTGCCATAGCCGGTAATCACCTCGTCGAGCATCAGCAGCACGTCGTATTTGCGGCAGATGCGCTGGATCTCCGGCCAGTAGCTCGCAGGCGGGATTTTAACACCGCCCGCCCCCATGACCGGCTCGCCGATGAAAGCGGCGACCTTGTCAGGCCCGGCCTCGAGAATCGCATCCTCGACCGAACGTGCCGCCCTGATGCCGAAATCGTGCTCGCTTTCGCCCGGCAGGGAGAGTTCGAACGCGTAGGGCATCATGGCATGGACGATGCCGGGAACCGGCCCGCCAAGCTGGCTGTGCATGGCCGCCATGCCGCCGAGCGAGGCGCCGGCCACGGTCGAGCCGTGATAGGCCATCTTGCGCGATACGATGACGGTTTTCTCCGGCTTGCCCTCCAGCGCCCAGTAATGGCGCACCAGCCGCAGCGCGGTGTCGTTCGATTCGGAGCCCGACGAGCCGTAGAAAACCTGGCTGATACCGGCGGGCGCAATCTCTGCAAGCTTGCGCGACAGGAGCACCGGCGTCGGCGTCGAGCAGCGGAAGAACGAGTTGTAGTAGGGCAGCTCCTTCATCTGCGCATAGGCTGCCTCCGCCAGTTCGTGGCGGCCATAGCCGACATTCACGCACCACAGGCCGGCCATGCCGTCGAGGATCTCGTTGCCCTCGCTGTCGTAGATGAACGGCCCGTCGGCGCGGGTGATGATGCGCGTGCCGGCGGCCCGCAGGTCCTTATGGTCGGTGAAGGGATGGAGATGATGCGCACCATCGATCTCCTGAAGCTGCTTCAGGGAGAAATTCTGATAAGTCATGGGTTTGGAAGCTCCGTTTGAATCGATCCGGCAACCGGTGCCGGGCGGCTTCAGACGGAATGCGGTGGCGAATAGCCGATCCGGGCGCACAGGCGCAGCAATTCGTCATGCCGCGTGCGCGGCGATGGCGTAACCGCCATTCGGCGAAAGCGGGATTGCTGTCTGCGACCGGACGTCATGATCCGACTGTAACCGAGGAACACGGGAACGTTCAAGCGAGCCGCACTTTCGCATGTCGCTTCTTTGGCGCTTGTGGTCGCCGCATCGTCAATGATGCGGATGACGACGGTCCAATATGCGCCGAGGATGTATAATTTCCGAGGTTGTGAATGACTGACCAGACGCTGCCCAGCGAGGCCACCGGCACGGACAGGGCACGACGCGGCGGCAGAGCCGGAAAAAGGACCGGCGGCGGCGCGGCGTTCGAGCAACCTCCGTTCCGCCAGTTGCGGCTTCCCTTCGCGCCAACCCAAATCCTCTCGGACGACGAGCTGGAATCGATCCACCTCGCTTCCCTTCGGGTCCTGAAGGAGATCGGCGTCGAGGTTCTGCATGAGGAAGCCCGCGCCATCATGAAGGCACACGGGGCCGACGTGCTGCAGGGCACCGAACGCGTGCGCTTCGACCCGGATATGATCCTGGAGCTGATCGGCCACGCGCCGTCGCAGTTCACGCTGCACGCTCGCAACCCTGACCACAATGTCGTCTTCGGCGGCGACAATCTCATCATCTCGATGATGGCCTCGGCTCCAAACGCATCGGATATCGACCGGGGCCGGCGACCGGGCAATCAGGACGACTACCGCAATTTCCTGCGGCTCGCCCAGATGCACAACGTCATCAACATCACCGGCGGCTATCCTGTCGAGCCGATCGACATCCACCCCTCCATCCGGCACCTGGAATGCGTGCGCGACCTGGCGATGCTGACCGACAAGGTGTTCCACATCTATTCGCTCGGCAAGGAACGCAACGTCGACGGCATCGAGATCGCAAGACTCGCCCGCGGCATTTCGCGCGAGCAGCTTCTGGAGGAGCCGTCGGTCTTCACGATCATCAACACCAACTCGCCGCTGAAGCTCGACGTGCCAATGATGGAGGGCATCATCCAGATGGCATCCGCCGGCCAGGCGGTGGTGGTGACGCCGTTCACCCTGTCGGGCGCGATGGCGCCGGTGACGATTGCCGGCGCACTGGTGCAGCAGAACGCCGAGGCGCTGGCCGGGCTCGCCTTCACGCAGATGGTGAGGAAGGGCGCGCCCGTCGGCTATGGCGGCTTCACCTCCAATGTCGACATGAAGAGCGGCGCGCCGGCCTTCGGCACGCCGGAATACATGAAGGCGCAGCTGGTCGGCGGCCAGCTCGCGCGGCGCTACAACATCCCCTACCGCACGTCGAACGTCTGCGCGGCCAACGCCGTCGACGCGCAGGCGGCCTACGAGAGCGTGTTTTCGCTGTGGGGCGCGATCGCCGGCGGCGCCAACTTCATCCTGCACGCAGCCGGCTGGCTGGAGGGCGGCCTGCGCTGCTCCTACGAGAAGACGATCCTCGACATCGACCTCCTGCAGATGGTGGCCGAGTTCCTGGCGCCGCTCGACCTGTCCGAAGAAGCACTCGCCGTGGACGCCATCCGCGACGTCGGTCCGGGCGGGCATTTCTTCGGCACGCCGCACACCCAGTCTCGCTACAAGACGGCCTTCTATTCGCCGATCCTGTCGGACTGGCGCAATTTCGAGACCTGGGTCGAAGCCGGCTCCCCGACCGCCCTGGAGAAGGCCAACCGCGTTTGGAAGGAACGCCTGGCCTCCTATGAGGAACCCACCATGGATCCCGCCATTCGCGAGGAACTCGACGCCTTCGTCGAGAAGCGCAAGGCCGAAGGCGGCGCCCCGACGGATTTTTGAGGCTGGTTGCGGATACGGCGCTTCATGAAAAGGTCCCCCCCTCCGTCTCGGGCCAAAAGGGCCCTCGACACCTCCCCCCCACTGCGT
>JAEWFU010000190.1 GCA_023388675.1 Pseudomonadota bacterium
CTCGCGGGCCGTCAGCACCTCCATCTCCTCGTTGAGCCAGTGCGCGCGATCCTCGCGCTCGAGCTGGTCGCGGAGGTGACGGTACACGTCGATCAGCCAGGTGACGTCGGCGAGCGCGTATTCGAGCTGCTTGTCGGAGAGCGGCCGACGGCGCCAGTCGGTGAATCGCGACGACTTGTCGAGCCGCGTTCCGGTCACCTTCTGCACGAGTTGGTCGTAGGAAACGCTGTCTCCGAAGCCGCAGACCATTGCGGCGACCTGGGTGTCGAACACCGGATGCGGGATCAGCGAGCCGAGATGATGGATGATCTCGATATCCTGCCGTGCGGCGTGGAACACCTTGATCGTCGACTCATCGGCCATCAGCCGGAAGAACGGGGCGAGGTCGATGCCGGGCGCGAGCGGGTCGATCAGCGCCGTGACGTCTGGCGCGGCCATCTGGATCAGGCACAGCTCCGGCCAGAACGTTGTCTCGCGGATGAATTCGGTGTCGATGGTGATGAAATCGGAACGGCCGAGCGCGTCGATGGCGGCTTCGAGTTCGTCCTGGCGTGTGATGAGGTCCATATAGCTACTTTTTTCGTGCAATCCCGCCTCAATTCCAGCAGTGGGCGCTCCCGTCAACCCTTTCGAAAGGTGAGGGGCTACCTTTCCCGGCCGTTCGTGTCCTTGCCGCCGCCGCGTTGCGCCAGTCTGGCAAAGATGGTGGAGGTGCGCAGCAGTGCCGTAAATCGACCGCGTTCGACGCTGGGCGCGGGCGCGCGCCGCCGCATCCGGTAGAGGATGAGCGCGATGAAGATCGCGTAGACCAGCGCGCTGAACAGGAACAGCGCCTGCGGGCCATACCATTGCATGACGGTCGCCGCCGCGAACGGACCGCCGATCGCGCCGAACGAATAAAACAGCATCAGCGCGGCGTTGAGCATGACATATTCGTTCTTCGCCGCGCGGTCGTTGGCATGTGCGGCCGACAGCGAGAACAGCGGCATGGCGAAGGAGCCGAAGACGAACACCAGTGCGAAATTCAGCAGGCGGTCGCCGCCGGCGAACAGGCCGAGCGCCAGCGCCGCTGCCATGGCGAGGCCCGTTGTGACCAGCAGCACGATGCGCCTGTCGTGGCGATCCGACGCGTAGCCGAGCGGATACTGTATCAGCACGCCGCCGATGATCGAAACGCTGACGAAGGTCGCGACGTCGGCGACCGACATGCCGATGTCCTGCGCATAGACCGGCGACAGCGTGCGAAAGGCGCTGTTTGTGACGCCGACCGCAATGCAGCCGATCGCGGCCACCGGCGAGATCTGCCAGGCGCGCTTCAGGTCGAGCTTCACGTCTTCGGGCGGCGAGGGGCTAGACCGGTCGCCGAGCGAGACCGGCACGAGGGAAAGCGTGATCATGATCGCCATGACGGCGAAGATCGGGAACCCATCGACCCCGACGATGGGTATCAGGAATTGCGAGCCGGTCACCGCGCCTAGGTCGATGATGCGATAGAAGGCGAGCACCCGCGCCCGGTCGGCATTGGCGACGCCCGAGTTGAGCCAGCTCTCCATCACCGTGAACAGCCCGGCAAAACAGAAACCGGAGACGAAACGCACCGCCGTCCACATCGTCACGTCTATGGCGATTGCCATCAGCAGCGTGCCGGCCGCAGCGATGGCCGCCAGTGCGGAGAAGGCGCGGATGTGCCCGACGGCGCGCAGCATGCGCACGATGACGAGGCAGCCGATCAGGAAGCCGGCGAAGTAGGCCGTGCCCATGAAGCCGATCGCAGCCGGAGAAAAACCCTCCTGCGCGCCGCGCAGCGCGATCAGCGTACCCTGAAGCCCGTTTCCCCCGAGGAGAATGCCCGCGGCCGTCAGGATGGGGATCAGGGGACGCAGGCTCGTCATCGGTCCGGGACAGGGAGGGCGTTCATTTCTCTATAGTCTGGCCCGTTCGGTTGCGCCACGGACAGTTTGTCAGGCGTGCTGGTCCAATGCACTGCCTCCGCGCCGCTTGGCCCAGTCGTCCCGTTTCAGGCTGTAGAAGACATGCCGCTTGAGCTGCGCATGGGTGTCCGGCACGCGCGGATGGTCGAAATCGCCTTCAGGTTCGGCCCTCATGCCTATCCGCCGCATGACAGCGGTGGAGCGTTCGTTGTTCCAGACGGCGAACGAGATGACCTCGTCGAGCCCCAGTTCTTCGAATCCGAATGCGAGCAGCGCCTCGGCCGCTTCGCTGACGTAACCCTTGCCCCAGAATTCCGGAGCGAGCCGCCAGCCGATCTCGACAGTGCCGGCCGGCCGGCTTGGGGCGACATCGTCTGCATGAAGCCCCGCGAACCCGATGCACGCGCCGCTCTCCTTCAGTTCCAGCGCCGAAAAGCCGTAACCGCGCGCTTCGTTCTCGGCACGAATGCGGTCGAGGAAGGTATCGGCTTCGGCTCGGCTGCGCCGGAACGGAAAGAAGCGCATCACCTCGTCGTCGGAGTTGATGCGATGGAACAGGTCGCGGTCGCGATCCTCCCAGTTGCGGATGATGAGTCGCTCGGTCTCAAGCCGCATCATGTGACGAACTCCTCCTTGCGGTAACCCTGCATGTAGAGCAGCGCCGTGAGGTCGCCATGATCGATCCGGATGCGCGCCTGGGCTGCAACCGCTGGTTTAGCGTGCAGCGCGACGCCGCTACCCGCCATCGCCAGCATGTCGAGGTCGTTCGCGCCGTCGCCCACGGCGAGCGCATCGTTGGCCGAAATCCCCAGCCGATCTGCAATTTCGGTGAGCGCCTCGGCCTTGGCCGCGCGCCCCAGAATGGGTTCGGCCACGGTGCCGGCAAGACGGCCGTTCTCCTCGATCAGCCGGTTGGCCCGGTTCTCGCGAAACCCGAGCTTGCCGGCGATAGGGCCGGTGAACGAGAGGAAGCCACCCGAGACCAGCGCCGTCCAGGCCCCGGTGGCGTTCATGGTGGCAACGAGCGCCCGCCCTCCGGCGGCCAGCGTAATACGGTTTTCGATGATCCGCTCGATGACGTCGGTCTCAAGTCCTGCCAGCAGCGCGACGCGCTCGCGCAGCGCCGGCTCGAATGCGATCTCGCCGTTCATCGACCGCGCGGTGATCTCGGCCACGCGCTCCTTCAGGCCGACCT
>JAEWFU010000208.1 GCA_023388675.1 Pseudomonadota bacterium
CGCGCACCCGTTTGGCGGTCGGGGCCGCTTCGGCAGGCAAGTCGAGGTCGAATGCCAGTTGCATTCGACACACTAGAACAAGACAAGAACACAATGCAAGAGGCGGCGTGGAAACTGCTCCCGCGCCAAGAGCTAATACCTTGTCGTCAGCCTTTGAAAAGGGCGGCGTAACGGTCGGGCTTGAATCCTACCTCGATACGGCCTTTCGCTTCGAGAACGGGACGTTTGATCATGGTCGGCTCGACAAGCATCAGTTCGATCGCGGAACCCTCGTCGAGGTCGGCCTTCGACGCGTCCGGCAGGGCACGAAACGTGGTGCTCCCCTTGTTCAGCACCTTCTCCCAGCCGACGGCGGCGCACCAGCGTTCCACGGAAGCCCGGTCGATGCCTTCGGCGCGGTAGTCATGAAAGCGGTAGGCGACACCCTCGCTCTCAAGCCAGCGGAACGCCTTCTTCATCGTATCGCAGGTCTTGATGCCGTAGATCGTGGCTGACATTGAGCGCTCCTCATTCGGTCGCGGAATCATATTTCCAGCCGTGTTAGGCGGTTTCCGTCTCGAGATACAGGTGCGAAGGACAGGGTCCCAGCCACCAGGCGCTAGTGCATCTGGGCTAATGGTTGTGTCATCGCGCCTCACCTAGACTCGTCCAAAAGAAAAGATCGCGCGAAGCGATGCAGCAGCAAGTGACGACGAATGCGCTGAACCGATCGGGTCGCGCTTGTGTAACGAAGGCCGTAGACTGATGCGCCACGACGATTACGCCGGCGAGGACAAGGCCGTGAAAATAATCATAGCCGACGATCATCCTGTCTTCCGGGACGGCATGCGCCGGCTTGTACAGCGCAACATCGCCGATGCAGAAATATCCGAGGCTGCAGATTTCGGCACGGTGGTTGAACTGGCGGGTGCCGGCGCGCCGGACCTGTTTCTTCTCGACCTCAACTTTCCGGATTTCGTGCTGCCGGACTCGATCGCGCGGCTACGCAAGACGTGGCCGCTTGCCTCGATCGTGATCGTATCCATGCTGGACGACGACGCTACGATCGAGCACGTCATGTCGATGGGGGCCGACGGTTTCGTCAGCAAGGCGATCCATCCACAGGTCATCGCCGGCGCGGTCCTGGATGTCCTGAACGGGAAGATCGTCGTAATCGGCCCGCAGGATGCCGGCGACGCGGATCCGGTTGACTACAATAATCTCGAACTGGACAATCTTCCTCCCCGGCAGCGGGAGGTTTTGCGCCTGATCGTGCAGGGCATGACCAACAAGGAGATCGGCCGTGCGCTGGGCATCTCGCCCCACACGGTGCGCATTCACGCGTCAGCGCTGTTTCGCGCGCTCAACGTCACGTCGCGTTCGGCCGCTGCGGCGTTGGGGCGCGATCTCGGTTTCTGATCCGCGTCGCCGCCGGTCTGTTCCAACGCCAGCGACATGAGCGCGGCACGCAACTGCGCAGGCCGTGCCGGCTTGGCAAGCAGGCGCACGGGCTCCAGCCCCTCCAGCCGCTGCTGGTCGAAATCCGCGACCCCGGTGACGACGAGCGCGGGCACGGCAAAGCCTTCCCGGGCGCGCACTGCGGAGATGCATTCGGCCCCGGTGTGCCTGTCCCCAAGGTCGTAATCGGTCACGAGGATGTCTGCGCCGGTCGGTATTTCGGGTATGCCGCCGCTTGAGGAGACGATGCATCCCCAGCTTTCGAGCAGTTCCACCATCGCCTGCCGGATGTCGGGGTCGTCGTCGGTTACATGGACGCGGCGGCCGGATAGCCGATGCGCCACGGCCGGCCTTGCTGCGACCACCCGCGGGCGCGCTTGCGTTGGCCGCAATCCGACGATCTCGACGCGCGTCCCCCTGCCTGGTTCCGACTCCAGCCGATGACGCAGCCCCAGCAAAGCGGTAAACCGCGCCACCAGCGGCAAGCCGAGACCGAGCCCCTGGGCCGTGCCACCGGCCTTGCCGCCCACGCGATAGAATTCCTGGAAAACGAGTTGCTGTTGCGCCTGCGGAATGCCCGGCCCCCGATCGGCGACAACAATCGCGAGTTCCTCTCCGCGACGCCTGACGCCGAGCAGGACAGCACGGCCCGGCGCATATTTTGCAGCGTTGGAGAGCAGGTTCTGAATGATGTTCGACAGGATGCGGGGGTCGGTTTCGACCCAGAGCCTCGTCGGGACCAGCCGCAAGCTGCCGCCCTGCTTTTCGATAATCGGGGCATTCTGGATTGCAAGCTGGTCGAGCAACGTTCCCAGATTGAAGACCTCGGGCCGCGGCACTACCCGACCTAGATCAACCGCGGACACGTCCAGCAGAGACTGGAAGAGCCCCGAGAGGGAGTCCAGCGAAGCATCGATGCGGTCGACCAGTTCCCGCGCCTCGTCATTGAGGGACGACTGTCGAAGGATCGTCGTCAGCATGCCGATTGCATGGACAGGCTGGCGCAGATCATGGCTGGCATTGGCGAGAAAGCGCGTTTTGGCCTGGTTGGCCTCCTCAGCGCGCTGATGCTCGCGCGACAATTCGGCAAGTTGGGCATCGAGGCTTCGCGCAAGGCCGCGATTCGACAGGAGGAAACGGTTCATCCTCACCGCCAGAATGCTGAGCGCTCCGGCATACAAGACGATCATGCCGGCATTGATGACGCCAGCCGCGCCCGGGTCGAGCAGGATGTGAGCGGCAGCCAATCCCAACAGGCCGATCCAGATGCTGATAAAACACGACCGGAGCACCGAATGCTGCGAAGAGACCGCGCCCAGCGCCGTACCGCCAAGCGCAAAGCTGTAGAGAAGAAGGTTCTCGAACGATGAACGGGCAGCAAGAACGGCTCCGAAGAACCAGAATAGTGCCACCAGCGTGGTCAGGAACGTATGGGTCCAGCCAACACGAATGAGCCAGCGATCATCAGCGCTTTCGCGGCGGATCGCATACCGGCACATGCCGCACATTGCCAGCGAGAGCGCCACCATGCCGGCGAGCCAGAGTTGCGCGATCGTACCGCTGTCGCCCTGCGCAAGAAATGCGAGGATCACCACCGCGATATGGATGAGCCATGCCCTGCTGCCGATCTCGCACAGATAGGCGACTTGCCAAGGCTCTACACGCCAGCGATCCGCCTGCAACGACATCCCCCTTCGATCTGCCCAACGACAATAAAAGGCGTCGAACAAGAGAAATCAATCGAAGGCTGTTTCCCCGGGCAAACTGCCCCGGAGATGGCTGCTTCGCCAGATTGTAAGCGTCTAGAGATCGTTCGCCTGCGGCAATATCACGAGGTCCCGCACCGTCACGTTGCGCGGGCGCAGACGCGGTTGCCGAAGGCGCGGGCGAATTGCAGGCTGCGTTGAAAGCGGGGAACGCGCTGTTGGCCAGCCGTGGATCGTGAGCGAACGACAATTGCGACGTTGGTAGGGCTGGGCTGAATCCATCGGTCGCGTTAAGTTGCCGAGGGGACATGAGAGCCCCGCCTATCAATCCCCTGACTGTTCATATATGACTAAACTGCGCATATATGTGCAGCAGTCCAGGGATCGACATGGCAGAAACAGAACAGCAAGAAGCAGGACGGTCGCTCTACGTCGTCCCGCCGGTGACCAGGGCGATTGCGCTCCTGCGTTACATCGCGGCAGGCAACCGGTGCCGCAATACCAGCAGCGCCGCAAAGGCGTTGAACATCAACCGCACCACGCTGATTCGACTGCTTTCCACGCTGGAGGTGGAGGGCATTCTGGAGCCGCTGCCCGACGATGGCGGCTATCGGCTCGGTACGGGGCTGATCGCGCTCGCGTCCGAAGCGCTGAACGAGCGCAGCATCCTGCAGGTCGCGCGGCCTTTCCTGAAACAGCTTGTCGATTCGCTCAACCTGTCGGCTCATCTCGGCGTGCTCGAAGGCCGAGAGATCGTCTATCTCGCCCGTGAGACACCGAACTCCCATCTCGCCAGCACGGTGCGCGAGGG
>JAEWFU010000259.1 GCA_023388675.1 Pseudomonadota bacterium
GAGCCGGGCGCACGCATATAGCAGGTTAGATGTGCCTTTTGAACGCCGCCGCCCGGCGAACGGAGCAACCAACTGACAACACCCTGACGGGAGGGCAGCGGAATGCCGGCGGTCGTTCAGCTCGCAGTGGCGTCCCGCATGGCCAGCTTGAGTTGGGCCACAAAGTTGTCGGCGTAGCTCGACAGGGCCGCGTCCTTCCGCATGCCGACGAAGGTCTGGAACGTCGTCTCCTCGGTGATCGGAATGACCGCGATCTCGTCGGGCCGCATGTCAGCGACGGTGAAGACGTCGAGGACGGCAACGCCGAGGTTCTGCTTCACCAGCGCGCAGACTGTCGTCCCGAACCGGGCGCGGATGGCGATCTCGTAGTCCAGCCCCTCGCGCGCGAAGATACCCGCCATGATGCGGCCGAACGGATCGTTCGGATCGATGCCGATCAGCGGGTAGTTCACGATATCGGCTGCACTCACCGTCTTGTGCCGCGATAGCGGGTGGCCGGGCGCGGTGATGCAGACGAGATGGCCCTTGGCCAGCGGCTCGAAGGTGAGCGACGGGTGTTCCAGCCGGTAGCTCATCACCGCCAGCTCGCCTTTTTCGAGCAGCAGGAAATCGATCGCGTCTTCCAGCTTGATGACGTCGAAACTGATTTTCAGGTCAGGGTGAAGGGCGTGCACGCCGGCGATGGCGCGCGGCACCATCACATTGGCGATGCTGGGGACCGAGGCGATCGACAGCTCCGCGTCCTTGCCGCGCTCGAGCTGGTTGATCGAGAATTGCAGGTCCCCCAGCTTCTTGTGCACGTCCTGCAGGAGGTCGAAGAGTGTTCGAGCCTCGGGCGAGGGTACGTAGCGCCCGCCCTTGCGCACGAAAAGCTTGATGCCCAGCACCGTTTCCAGATGCTTCATCGTCCGGCTGACGCCGGGCTGCGCGACGTTGAGCATACGCGCGGCGCCGGCGACGCTGCCGGCAACCATCACGGCGCGGATGACTTCGATCTGGCGCAGGGTAAGCATTGCGGCGCGACAATGCCTCGCCGCTGCCCGCCAGTCCAGCGCTTGCGGTCGAAACATTGTCCCATTGACAGGTGACCGGCACGCAAGGACATAAGCGGCGCATGACCCAGGCTTCCGACGATATCTCGCTCGACGCGGCAACCGAGATCGCAATCCGGCAGAACCTGACGCTTGTCGCGCTCGGCAAGCGGCCGGCCGATGTCGCACTGCGGGTCGGCCGCCTGCTCGACGTGCACACCCGCACATGGCTCACTGATCAGGAGATCGTCATCAGCGGCCGGCGCATCGCCTATGTCGGGGATGCCGGCACCTGGCCCGGCGAGGTCGCCCGGCGCGTTCACGAGCCCGATCTGGCGGCGGTGCCGGGGTTGGGCGAGGTGCACAAGCACATCGAAAGTTCGCATCTGACGCCCGAGTGGGAAGCAGCACTCGTCCTGCCGTGCGGCAATACCTGGACCTGCGAGGCGAGCCACGAGTTCTCCAACGTCAACGGTGCCCGCACGCTCGATTTCTGGCTTGCGGCGCGTCGCGCGGGCTCGCCCCTGAAGATATTCCCGCTGCCGGGCTCCGCGGTGCCGCCCACCGGCTACGAGCATGGTGGCGGATGGCTCGGCTATGACGAGCAGCGAGCCTTCCTGCGCGAAAGCCTGATGGTGGCCGGGCTCGACGAGGTGATGGACTGGCCGGCGGTCTGGAACCCGGAGAACCCATCCTATGAACGGCTGTGGGGCATGATCCGCGCGACCTTCGAGCAGCGCGGCGTTGTCGAGGGTCATGCGGCGGGCATTCGCGACATGCCGACCATCAATGCCTTCGCTGCGGCGGGGCTTGCCTCCGATCACGAGGCGTGGACCTTCGAGGAGTTCTGGGACAAGCTTTCGCGCGGCCTGTTCATGGAGCTGCGCCCGCATACGCTTCCCGAGGTGGTCGCGGGATTGCTGGAGAAGGGATTGGCGGACTGGTCGCAGGTCGCGCTGACAACCGACGACCGCAGCGCCTCCGACACGCTCGAACTGGGCGCGACCGACCACAATGTACGGCTTGCCATCAGGGCCGGGCTTGCGCCCGAGATTGCCGTGCAGTGCGTGACGATCAACCCGGCCCGTCATATGCGGCTGACCCCGTGGGTCGGCTCGCTGGCGCCCGGACGCTATGCGGACATCGTGCTGCTGTCGAACGTCGCGGATTTCGAAATCGCGAAAGTCTGGGCCGACGGCGCTCAGGTTTCCGACGGCAAGACCTATCTGCCCGACGTGCCGAAGATCGACTGGCCGGACTGGGCGGCGGATACCATCAACATCGGCAAGACGCTGGAAGCGGAGGATTTTGCCATACAGGCAGCGCCCGGCCGTGCGACGATGACGGCGGCGGTGCTGCGTCCGTTCCACTGGGCCGACGACTTCCTCACCTTCGAACTGCCTGTTCGCGACGGTTTGGTGCAACGCGACGAGAGCCGCAACATCACCAAGTTCGCCATCGTCGATCGCTTTTCCGGCACCGGCGCGGTGTCGAAGATGTTCTGGCTCGGCTGTGGCCCGCGCACGCCGGACACCGCGCTCGCCTGTTCCATGGCGCATGACAAGCACAATGTCTGGTGCGTCGGCTCGTCCGACGCCGCGATGGCGAAGGCCGTCAACGCGCTGGCGGAAAACAGGGGCGGATGGGCGCTGGTCAGGGAAGGCGAAGTGGTCGCCCGCGTCCGCTACGAGATCGCCGGGCTGATGTCGTGCCGGCCGGCGGAAGCGCTGCACGAGGAGATGCAGTATCTCTATGCGGAGGGCGCCAAGGTCGACTGGATGTACGAGCCGACCTTCCATCCGCGCTGGCTGCCGGGTTTTCCCGAACGGCTCGCATTCGCCACGCTGACATGCGCGCCATGGCGCTGGGTGCTGGTGGCGCCGAGCGAGCATGCGCCGCAGGGCCTGGTCAACGTCCAGACGGGTGAGACGCATCCCGTCGTGTTTTGACGGGCGTCAGCGCCTGGGCATGCCCTTCGGGCCGAGTGCGCGCTGCTGGGCGGCGATCCGGAACTGGGCGTTCGGCGCACCATAGCCCTTATAGCCGTTGCGCCGTTCCACGACTTCGAGAAACAGGCCCTCGCCGAAGAGCGGGCTGTAGAGCTGGAAATATTCGCCGCCGTCGGCGTCGCGGTCGTAAAGGATGTTGGCCTCGCGCAGCCTGTCCGCCAACTCCGGGGTGAGGCCCAGCCGTGCCTCCAGATCGTCATAGTAGTTGCGCGAGATCTGCAGGGTGGCAAAACCCG
>JAEWFU010000280.1 GCA_023388675.1 Pseudomonadota bacterium
CCAGCACCTGGCTCGCGGGCAGCCGGCAATCGTCGAACTCAAGCACCGCGTTGGTGTAGCCGCGATGCGAGACATTGCGATAACCGTCGCGCACGGTGAAGCCGGGCGTGCCCTTGTCGACGAAGAAGGCGGTGATCTTCTTGCGTTTTGCCCGCGGCGTTTCCTCCTCGCCGGTCGCCATGAACACGATGGCGAAACCGGCGATGTCGGCATGGCTGATGAAGTGCTTTGTGCCGTTCAGCACCCAGTCGTCGCCATCCTGCCGGGCCGTCGCCTTCATGCCGCGCAGATCGGAACCCGCGCCCGGCTCCGTCATGGCAAGGCAGTCCCATGTCTCGCCGCGCATGCACGGATAGAGGTACTTTTCGCGCTGCTCGGGCGTGCCGGCGAGCAGGATGTTCGACGGCCGTGCCACGCAGGTCCAGTGCAGCGCATAGTTGGCGCGCCCCAGCTCCTTCTCGTAAAGAAGCCATGTCAGCGTATCGAGCCCGGCGCCGCCGACTTCCTCGGGCATGTTGGCGGCGTAGAGGCCGGCAGCAATGGCCTTTTCCTTGATCTCCTCGATCAGCTCTCGGCGCAAAAAGCCGGTGCGCTCCACCTCGGCCTCATGCGGGTAGAGTTCGTTTTCCACGAAGGCGCGCGTCGTCTCGACGATCGCGCGCTGTTCCTCGGTGAGGTCGAAATTCATTGTTACACCTGCTTCCACGGCCCCTCAGGTGCGTCCTTCGAGGCTCGCTGCGCTCGCACCTCAGGATGAGGGAGGTTGGCTCTTGAGTAAAAAATGGAACGGGCTGGATGCACCGCAGTCCTCATCCTGAGGTGCGAGCGCAGCGAGCCTCGAAGGACGCACATCACCTCAGCGCTTCTTCCTCGGCTTGTCCGCCCTGGCCTTCTCGGCCGCCTTCGAAGCCTTGGGCTTGCGGGCCAGCTTCGACAGCCGCTTCGTATAGTCGTTGTGCAGCTCGCCGGCGCCCCAGCCCTTGCCCTTGTTCTGCTTTCCAAGCGCTTCCATGATCGCGACCAGATTGTCGTCGCGGATCTTTTCGAGCTCCCGGATCGACCAGCGGTCGGACTGCTCGTCAGACTGAGTCGCAATCAAATCGACCAGCTCGTCGTTGAACTCCGGCACGTCCATCAGCTTGGTCCAGGGCCAGGAGAGGCACGGCCCGAACTGCGCCATGAAGTGGCGCATGCCGGCCTCGCCGCCGGCGATGCGATAGACCTGGAACATGCCCATCTGCGCCCAGCGGAGCCCGAACGAATAGCGCATGATGTCGTCCAGCTCCTCGACGGTGCAGATGCCGTCCTTGATGAGCCAGAGCGCCTCGCGCCACATCGCTTCCAGCAGCCGGTCGCCGACGAAAGCCTCGATCTCCTTGCGGATGACCACCGGCTTCATGCCGATCCCGGCATAGTGTTCGCGCGCCAGCTCGATCGCCTCGGGCCAGGTCTGCTCACCGCCGACGATCTCGACCAGCGGCAGCAGATAGACCGGGTTGAACGGGTGCGCGACGACCAGCCGCTCGGGATGATTCTTCATCGCCACCGCCATATCGGTCGGCTTGATGCCCGAGGTGGACGACCCTACAATCGCCGATGACGGCGCATGCGCATCGATCTCGGCCAGAACCCTGTGTTTCAGCTCCAGCCGCTCGGGCACGCTTTCCTGAATCAGATCCGCATCGGCGACCGCTTCCGCGATCGTCTCGGCGTAGGTAATCCTGCCTTCCTTCGGCAGCCCGTCGGGCACCATTTTCCTGTAGGCACGGCGGGCGCCTTTCAGCACCTCGCCCACCTTGCGGTCGGCTTCAGGATCGGGATCGTAGATCGCGACGTCGATGCCGTTGAGCACCAGCCGAGCCACCCAGCCCGCGCCGATCACACCGCCGCCGATACATGCTGCCTTGTTGATGGTCATTTCATCGCTCCGAGCATCCAACGAACCATCAGGCGGCAACCGGCGCCCGCTTGGTGAGGTCCAGCTTCTCCCGCACTTCCTGCGGTCCGATCACGCGCGCGCCCATGTTCTCGACGATGGTCACGGCGCGCTCGACCAGCTGGGCATTGGTCGCCAGCATGCCCTTGTCGAGCCAGAGATTGTCTTCCAGTCCCACGCGCACATTGCCGCCGGCTAAGACGGCGGCGGCTACATAGGCCATCTGATGACGGCCAAGCGCAAATGCCGAGAACGTCCATTCCTTCGGCACGTTGTTCACCATCGCCATGAAGGTGTTGAGGTCGTCCGGCGCGCCCCACGGCACGCCCATGCAAAGCTGCACCAGCGCGTCGGGCTTGAGGATACCTTCCTCGACAAGCTGCTTTGCGAACCAGAGATGGCCCGTATCGAAGGCCTCTATCTCCGGCTTGACGCCCATCTCGGTCATCATGCCGCCCATGGCGCGCAGCATGCCGGGCGTGTTCGTCATCACGTAATCGGCTTCTGCGAAATTCATCGTGCCGCAATCGAGCGTGCAGATTTCCGGCAGGCACTGCCGCACGTGCTCGACGCGTTCCGAAGCACCGGCCATGTCCGTTCCAGCCGGCTTTAGCGGCAGCGGCTGCTCTGTCGAGCCGAAAACCATGTCGCCACCCATGCCGGCGGTGAGGTTGAGAACGACATCGACCTCGGCGTCCCGGATGCGCTCCGTCACCTCGCGATAGAGCGCGATGTCGCGGCGCGGCGAGCCGGTTTCGGGGTCGCGCACATGGCAATGGACGATCGCTGCGCCAGCCTTCGCGGCATCGATCGCCGCATCGGCGATCTGCTTCGACGAGCGCGGCACGTGTGGGCTGCGATCCTGTGTACCACCCGAGCCGGTCACGGCGCAGGTAATGAAGACGTCGCGGTTCATCGCCAGCGGCATTGAATCCTCCCTTTTCGTTTCATCATAGAATGCCCGACTTGTGCCGTCGCGCTTCACGATTTACGAATGCAGATTGATGAAAAGCGAAACACAG
>JAEWFU010000348.1 GCA_023388675.1 Pseudomonadota bacterium
CGGCAAGCGCTTCACCGCACTTTCGGGCCAGGAACGGATCGTTTTCGATCAGGATCTCGCCGCCGTGCAGGAGGAAGCGCCGCGCCACCGCCGCAAGGGCGCAGAACATGACGACTGACCGGGCCGCGACCCCGTGCGTCGTGCTGGCCGGCGGACTGGGCAGGCGCATGGGCGGCGGCGACAAGCCGATGCGCGAGATCGGCGGACGCGCGATCCTCGACCATGTCGTCGAGCGGCTGGAGCCGCAATGCGGCGGCCTGTTGCTCAACGCCAACGGCGATCCTGAGCGCTTCGCCCGTTTCGGCCTTCCTGTAGTCGCCGACACGGTCGCGGGCTATCCCGGCCCGCTCGCCGGCGTACTCGCCGCGCTCGAATGGACGGCGCAGAACAGGCCGGGCGTCGAATGGGTGGTCAGCGCCGCCGGCGATTGCCCGTTCCTGCCGCGCGACCTCGTCGCCCGCCTGCAGCGGGTGCGGCAGGCCGAGGGCGCGGATCTGGCCGTGGCGGCATCCGGCGGCCAGGTGCATCCGGTCATCGGGCTGTGGAAGGTCGCCTTGCGGGACGACCTTCGCAGGGCGCTCGTCGAGGAAGATTTGCGCAAGATCGACCGCTGGACCGCCCGCTACCGCCTTGCCACGGTGTCATGGCCAGGCGAGCCGGTGGACCCGTTCTTCAACGCCAACACGGTCGACGATCTCCACGAGGCAGAACGGCTAGCCGCGCTGGTTGCCGACTAAAGCGTGTCGCTGCCGATAGTATTCAGATAGGAGTTCTACACCTGCGCCGCGTCGATTCGCATCGAACACCTCAGCGACGTCATCCTCGGGCTTGTCCCGAGGATCTACTGCTCTGACAGGTTGGCAGATCCTCGGGACAAGCCCGAGGATGACGTCGTCTATATGAATCCGCCAACGCGCAACACGCTCTAGACGGCGCAGGCGAAACCGGCCCGCTCCAGCGCCGCATGGATTTCCGGCGATTGCAGGGCCGTCAGGAACGCCTGCATGGCGGGCCGTTCCCTGCGCGCCGAGACGAGCGCGAAATCATAGTGCTCTTCCGCCAGCGGTATGAAGCCGAGCCCGGCCGCGCGCGCCACCGGCGCGATGGTGACGCCCCAGTCCGCCCGTTCCTGTACGACCGCAGCCGCGACGGCGTTGTGCGAACGCGGCTGGTTCCAGTAACCGTCCGGGCGCTCCGGGCCGAGCAGTTGATCGATCAGGATGCGCGTCCCCGAACCCTGGTTGCGGTTGACCATCAGGCAATCCGGATCGGCGAGCGCGCCGGCGACCGCCGCCTCCACGCTGCGGCCCTCGAAACGCGGATCCCCGGAGCGGAACACGAGACCCTGCATGCGTCGCCAGCCCGGAACCAGTTCGAGGCCGTCGCCGAGAAACGGCGTGTTGTAGCTTTGCGTCTTCGGGTCGAAGAGGTGGATCGGCGCGAGGTCGCACTCGCCGCGTTTCGCTGCGGCGAGGCCTCCGAGACTTCCCACGGCCAGCGAGCGCACCGATGTCCCGCTCGCCGAGAGCGCACTGAAGACAAGGTCCAGGCCAACGCAGTGGCTGCCGATGACGACGAGGTCGGGAACGCGAACCTGCGGCGTGAACAGCGTCACCGGCGCATCCGTCCCGGCGGGCAGGTGGTCGGCCAGCGCCTCGATGCGGATGAAGCCGTCGGCCTGGGCGAAGGAGGTGATGGCGCCCGAGCCCTTGCCGGTCGCATAGGCGGCAAGCCCCTCCGGCCCTTGCACCAGCGAGACCATGACGAACTCGGTGCGCCCGAGTTCGGAGGGAAGGCGCAGCGGAACGCGCGCGCTTACCTGCGCATCGATGCGCGGCGGCAGCCCCGCCATGCGCCGCAATACGGGAACGACCATGTCGTGGAACGTGAACATCGCCGAGGTCGGAAATCCCGGCAGGATGATGACCGGCTTGCCGTCGCATACCGCCAGGCAGAGCGGCTTGCCGGGCTTCAGCGCCACGCCATGGGCGACGATGCCCGGCTTGCCCAGCTGGCCGATGATGCGATGGCTGACATCTCCCGCCCCCTTGGACGTACCGCCCGACAGGATGAGCACGTCATGGTCAGCGAGCGCATCGCGCATCGCGGCATCGAGCCTCACCTCGTCGTCGGGAAAAGCCCCGAGAAAACGTGCTTCGCCGCCGTTTTCGGTGACCGCGGCGCTGACGATGGGACCATTGGCGTCGTAGATCGCGGCCGGCCGCAGCGGCTCGCCCGGCTGGACGAGTTCGTCGCCCGTGGAAAGGATGGCCACGCGCGGCCTGCGAACCACCGTGATCTGCGCGATGCCGCAGGCGGCAAGCATGCCGATCTCGCGCGAGCCGATCACCGTCCCGGCGCGCAGCACGACCTCGCCTCGCGCCATGTCGGACCCTGCGCCGGAAACGAACTGGCCGGGCGAAACGCTGCGTCGTACCTCGATGGCGCCCGCGCCCGCCGGATGCGTATGCTCCATCATCACGATCGCGTCGGCGCCCCGCGGCAACGGCCCGCCGGTCGCGATGGGAGTAGCGGTTCCGGCCAGCACCGGAATTTGCGGAACCGTTCCGCATGCGATCGATTCCGCGTTGAGCGTAAGCCGGACGGGACGCGCCTGCGAGGCGGCGGCGAGATCAGCGGCGCGCAACGCGAAGCCGTCGACATTGGAGCGGTCGAAAGGCGGCACGTCGACAGGCGCCGCGACGTCTTCGGCAAGCGCCAGTCCCAACGTATCCGAAAGAACACGCTTTTCCGTCTGTGCCGGCCGGGGAAACAGGGCCGCTTCGAAGCGGGCGAGCGCATCCTCGCGCGACAATATCGTCAGGAACTGCTCCTGACCGGTGCCCTGCCGGGTGGAAGGTGGAGAGGTGTTCATGTCGGCGGGCTCAATTCGAATGGCGGAACGGAATGGCGGCAACGGGCGTATCGACGGCATATCCCTCGCTGTCGCCCGGCACCGCAAGCCAGGCATCGGCCAGCCGCATGGCGTCCAGCGGAAAATCGCCGACGGCGAGCGGCGACCACCTGTCCCCCTCTCTGCCGAGCAGCGCGATCTCGCAGATCCCGACCGCGGACGAAATCTTCCGCGAGAGCGGCAAGACGATGCCGGCCCGTTCGCACCGGCCTGACAGGCGGTCGAGGACCGGCTGGACGAGCGCGAGGAAACCGCCGAAAGCCTGGTCGGGCGAACCGGCCAATGCTATCACCGGCGTGCTGCCGAACCGGCCGATCGCCGTCGTGCCGCCGGGCTGCAGGGCGATCCGGTGCGCAATCAACACGCCGCGCCGCGCAAGGGCCTCGGCGGTCACGTCGGTGCGGCCGTCGCCCGTGCCTCCGACCATAAGGATGAGATCGCAGGCCTCGCCGTCGAGTGCTGCGGCGATCGTGGCCGCGTCTCGCGCCTTGCTCAGCGTCCCGGCAACGGCCGCGCCTGAAATCTTCAGCCTGTCGATGACGAACTGCGTCGAGAAGGTTTCCCCGCCCGCAGCGGCGACATCGATCACGCGGACCCGTGGAACCCGCACGGCAAGCTCACTCAGTCCCGCCTTGCGCGCGACCAGAAGGTCGGCAGCGCAGATCGTCTTTCCTTCAACGGCCACCGGCCGGCCGCCCGCCATGTCCTCGCCCGCGCGGCGCACGCCCTCACCGGGCGCAGCCTCACCGTGGACCTGCGTTATCGGGCCGCTGCCATCGACCAGGCCGGCCTGAAGCACGCAATCGCATCCCTCCGGCATGGTGTCCCCCGTCTCGACCCAGACCGGGACGGCGGCCAGCGCCAGGGGCGAATAGGCAGACGCTCCCACCAGATCGAGCGCGCGACACGCCCAGCCGTCGATTGCGGCGATGTCCTGCACCGGCTGCGCCGGCAGCACATCCGCCATCCCGGCAGCGGCGCAACCAAGCGCTTCGCCAAGCGGCGCCAGACGGGGCGCAACCGGCGACATGCCGTCAAGCAAGGCGGCAAGCGCCGGGTCGAGACCGGTCAGGGTGCCGGTCGGGAAAGGCATTCTCATCATGTCGCGATGATGGACAGACGCGGACGCCTTTGCAACAAGGTCAGGAGCGCTCCTGCTCGGCGTTCGGGAAGAAGAGCTGCTGGCCGTCGATCTTGTATTCGCCGATCGACGCCTGCCCCTCGGGCGAGATCAGCCAATCGATGAAGGCCTTGCCGGCCTCCGCCTTTACGCTCGGGTGCTTTTCGGGATTCACCAGCATGACGCCATACTGGTTGAACAGCCGCTTGTCGCCCTCGACCACGACATCGAGATCGCCGCGGTTCTTGAACGACAGCCAGGTGCCGCGGTCGGAAAGGACGTAGGCGTTCATGGCGGAGGCCGTGTTGAGCGCCGCCCCCATGCCCTGCCCGATCTCCTTGTACCACTGGCCCTTCGCAGTTTCGATATCGAGGCCGGCTTCCTTCCAGAGCCTGAGCTCGGCGGAATGGGTGCCCGACTTGTCGCCGCGCGAGACGAACGGCGCTTCCTTGTCCTCGATCGCGGTCAATGCGGCCGCGATATCCTCAGTGCCGCTGATGCCGGCGGGGTCGCTCTTCGGGCCGATCAGCACGAAATCGTTGTACATCACGTCGAACCGCTCCGTCGCGAAGCCCTCCTCGACGAACTTCTCCTCCTGCGCCTTGGCGTGGACGAACACGACGTCGGCATCGCCGCGGCGGCCGGTGTCGAGAGCCTGCCCGGTTCCCTGCGCCACAATCTTGACGTCGATCCCGGTCTTCTCCTCGAACACCGGGAGAATATGGTCGAACAGACCAGAATCCTGCGTGGAGGTCGTCGATGCGACGACGATCGACTGGTCCTGTGCAAGGGCCGGCGTGCCGCCGGACAGCATCAGGAGCATTACGAGGCTAGAGAACGTTCGGCGGGACAGCATCTCAATCTCCGTTCGGTTGATCAAAGGACGAGATCGCCGCGCACGAAGGCTGCGGCTTGCGGGGTCGCCGGCCGGTCCAGGAAATCGCCGGCGGGCGCGTGTTCGACGAGGTTGCCGCGAACGAGGAAGACAACCTCCCCCGCAAGCCTGCGCACCTGACCGAGATCGTGCGAGGCCATGACGATTTTCGTGCCCGAATGGGCGGCGGCGAGAATGATTTCCTCGACGAAACGCGTTGCGGCGGGATCGAGGCTGGCAGTCGGTTCGTCGAGCAGAAGGATCTCGGGCTGGCGCGCCAGCGCGCGGGCAAGCGCCAGCCGCTGCTGCTCGCCGCCGGACAGGCGGCGCGCCGGGCGCGAAGCGAGCGCAAGCAGGTCGACGCGGTCGAGCAGTTCCTCGGTGCGTCGGGCGCGCTGGCCGCGCGGACAGCCGGCCTGGGCCAGCCCGTAGACGACATTCGCGGCAGCGGAACGTCGCAGCATCACCGGCTTCTGGAACAGGATCGCGCGGCGTTCCGGGCCGCCATCCGTTCGGCCGCCCCAGCTCACCGCGCCCCGCGACGGGCTTGCCAGCCCCATGCAGAGCCGCAGCAGCGACGTCTTGCCCGATCCGTTGGGGCCGAGAATGAGCGTCGGCGCTCCCGGCCCGATCGTCAGGTTCAGCCGGTCGAGTATGGTCGTGGCGCCCACGGTCAGCGACACGTCGCCGAAGGAAAGGGGGAGATCGCTCCTGGCTGCCCGCATCGCTAGCCCGCCCGTTGCTCGGACCACACCCGTACCCCCCAGGCGGTGGCGTTGATCAGCAGGATCAGGAAAATCAGGACGAGGCCGAGCCCCATGGCCAGCGGCAGGTTTCCCTTGGAGGTTTCCAGAGCGATGGTGGTGGTCATGGTGCGGGTGAAGCCGTCGATATTGCCGCCGACGATCATCACCGTGCCGACCTCGGCCGCGGCCCTGCCGAAGCCTGCAAGCAGGACGGTGACGAGACTGAAGCGGCTGTCCCACAGAAGCGTCGCGACCTGCCCCGCCGGCCCGACACCCATCGCGGTCAGTTCCTCGCGATATTCGAGCCAGAGATCCTCGACCGTCTGGCGGGCCAGCGCCGCAATGATGGGCAGCACCAGCAGCGCCTGCGCGATGACCATGGCGGTCGGCGTGAACAGGAGCCCGAACTCTCCCAGCGGCCCGGACCGCGACAGCAGCAGATAGACCGTCAGGCCCACCACGACCGGTGGCAGCCCCATGAAACCGTTCAGCACGACGATGATTGCCGAGCGGCCGGGAAAGCGTGTCAGCGCGAGAATGGCGCCGAGCGGCAGCCCCACGAGCGTTGCGATCGCGACGGCCGTCAGGCTGACGGCCAGCGACAGCCGCACGATGGCGAACAAAGTCGCATCGCCGGACGCGATAAGCTGCCACGCGCTGATTGTTTCCGACATCGGCCACCCTACTCAGGATGTATTTTTCGCGCACGAGTTTCCTGAAAGTCAAATTGTTGAACCTGAACAGGAATATGCATAAGAATGCAGGATGGAGCTTTTGACGACATCCGAAGCCGCCGATTATCTCCGCCTGGGGGAGCGCAAGCTCTACGAGCTCGTGGCGGAGGAACGCATTCCGTGCAGCAAAGTCACCGGCAAGTGGCTTTTCCCGCGGCATGAGCTCGACCGCTGGGTGATGTCGGGACTGGCGCGGCCGGCGGGGATGATACCGTCCGAGCCGCCGCCGATCGTCGGGGGAAGCCAGGACGACCTGCTCGAATGGAGTTTGCGCCAGTCAGGCTCCGGCCTGGCATCGCTGACGGAAGGCACCGAGGGTGGCGTCGCGCGCCTGCTGCGAGGCGAGGTCGCGGCGGCGGCGATCCATTTTCACGGCGACGCCGCCGACGCAAACATTGCCGCGGTGGCAGCCATGCCAAGGCTTTCCGATGCGGTGCTGGTGGGGTTCGCCCGCCGCGAACAAGGGCTGCTGCTGCCGCCCGGCAATCCGGGATCGCTTCACGGGCTGGCCGACGTGCTTTCCACCGGCGCAAGGATGGCGGTCCGGCAACGCGGCGCCGGCGCGGACATGCTGCTCACCCTGCTGCTGGCGGGCATAGGCGCGGAGCCCCGGGATATCGACCGGCTGGAGCCGCCCTGCCTAACGGGTCCCGACCTTGCGGCGGCGATCCGCACCGGTCAGGCCGACTGCGGGATCGCCACGCGCGCTGCCGCTCGCGCCGCCGGCCTGGACTTCGTGCCGCTGGCCTGGGAGAGCTTCGACCTGCTGATGCGGCAGCGGACCTATTTCCAGCCATCGTTCCAGGCCCTGCTGCGGTTTCTGGGGCAGGAAGCCTTCGCCGACCGCGCGGCCGAGCTTGCCGGATACGACCCGGCCCCCGCCGGGCAGATCCGGTTCTTCAAATAGGGAGCGATCCTATCGCGGCCGCGTCATCCGAGATCGATCTCGCCTTCCACGACATGATGCAGGCCGGCGGCTTCGGACGTGATGACCGCTTTCACGGTTATTCGTCCCTGCCCTTTCAGGCCCTTTTGCTCCACCGCCTTCTCGATCGCCTGCTGCGAGGTCACGCCGACCTGCTTGAGAAACTTGCGCATGGAGACGTTGAAAGGGTCGGTTTCCATATTCTGGGTCATATGATTGCCTCGAACAGTGTGAACGCTGCGGCCGTCCGGCAAGCTCGGGTCCTGCGGCGGAGGCACATCCGCCAACGGAGCACGGAACGGGTCAGGGTGCAATGAAGACGACGCTCGCGATACGCATGGCGGCAATCGTTTCGTTGATCCTCGGCGCATCTGCGCAGGGGGCGGAGCTGCGCGGCCATGGCGGTCCGGTGCGCGCGATCGCCATCGCCGACGACGGGCGGACGGCGATCACCGGCAGCTTCGATGCCAAGGCGATCATCTGGTCGCTGGAGACGGGCGAGGCGCGCGAGGTGCTGCTGTTCCACGACGACCAGGTCGACGCCGTCGCATCCCTGCCGGACGGGCGCTTCGCCAGCGCGGGAGCGGACGGCCGCATCGCGATCTGGGAGGACGGCAGGAGCGCGCCCGTTTCTGTCCTGGAAGGACATACCGGGCCGGTCGCGGCACTCGCCGTATCGCCCGACGGCGCGACGCTCGCTTCGGCTTCCTGGGATGCCAGTGTGCGGCTGTGGCCGCTTTCCGGTGGAGAGCCGCTCGTCCTTGAGGGTCACCGGGGCAATGTCAACGCGGTTGCCTTCCTTTCCGACGGGACGCTGGCAAGTGCCGGCCACGACGCGGCGGTCATCCTCTGGCCGCCCGAACGCGACGCAACGCCGGTCCGGGCCGACATGCCGGTCCCGCTCAGCGCGCTGGTGGCAACGGCGGACGACCGCCTGTTTGCGGGAGGTGTGGACGGAAAAATGCGCGAGGTGGACCGGGATGGCGTAATCCGCGGCGATATTGCGGTGTCCACCGGTCCGGTAACCGCGCTCGCTGCATCGGAGGATGGAGGGTATATCGCAGCCTCGTCCGTCAGGGGCGGAATCACCCTGCTCGACGCCGGGAGCCTGACACCGGTTCGTACCCTTGGTGCGGCCGGCGTACCGGTCTGGTCCCTCGCCTTCTCATCCGACGGCAGGACCCTGCTGGCCGGCGGCGCGGATCGCATCGTGCGGGAATGGGATGCCGAGACCGGACAGCAGCTCGGGACCGCGCCCGAAGGCCCGGCCGATCCAATGGCCGAATATGCAGGCAGTCCCGGCGCGGAAGTCTTCCGCGCCTGCGTGGCATGCCACACGCTCGATCCGGACGACGGCAATCGCGCCGGGCCGACACTGCACGGCATCTTTGGCCGGCGCATCGCGTCGGTGCCGGACTACCGCTACTCGCCCGCCTTCCGGGAGATGGACATCGTATGGACGCCGGAGACGGTGTCGAAGCTGTTCGAGGTCGGGCCAACCAAATACACGCCCGGCACCAAGATGCCGGAACAGACCATCAGCAACCCCGAGGACCGGGCGGCGCTGATCCGCTTCCTGCAGGCCGAGACCCGCGACTGAGGTCACGTCGTCTTGTCGTCCGGGGTTTCCCGGGCGCGGAGATAGTCTTCCGTCGTTCGCGGTGCGGGGCGCTGCCGCGCCTCGTAGGGATCGAAACCCTCGTTCATCACGACCTCGACGCGACAATTGTCGCACATCCGCACCAGGTCCAGCCGTTTCGCGTTCTCTCCCGCGAACATCCAGTGCTTGTCCTCGAGCTTGGCGACGATCCGCTCGACCGTGCTGCGGGTGCCGAACGGAGTGCCGCAGCGGATACAGTCGTAAGGCTCTTCCTGCTTCACCGCGAGGCGCGGTGCGCTCCACGCGGCAAAATCCACCCGCGGCGTCAGGGTGATCACCTTCTCCGGGCAGGTCGCCGCGCAAAGGCCGCATTGGACGCACGCACTCTC
>JAEWFU010000478.1 GCA_023388675.1 Pseudomonadota bacterium
CCCGAGGACAGGCTCCGCGAGCCTCGAAGGACGCACATCGTCGGCACAGATAGTCAGCAAGACTGCCTGCCGGTGATCAGCCGGTGGGCTCGGTTGCGGCGAAGCTCGGCAGTGCCGTTGCGGCTTCCCACCACCGCACGAGCTGCGGGAAGCGCCTGAGCATCTGCCGGCCTTCCGGGGCCTTGAGGAAATAGGCGAAGATCGGCGCGGCATGGAGGTCGGCGAGAGTTATCGTCTCGCCGAGAAGGAACGGGCCGGGCGACTTCAAGCGAGCGAGCGTGTCGAGGCAGGTTTCCGCAACCGTCAGGGCGGCCGCGATCTTGCCCTCGTTGGACGGCGTTCCCTCGCGCGGGCGGCTCACCCGCTCGACATAGATGTCCCAGACCAGCGCGCGATAGGCGTAGAAATCGAGCAGGCCGACGATCTGGTTCATCACTGCGCGGCCGCGCGGATCGGCGGGCTGCAGCGGCGGACCTTCGAACGCTTCGTCGACATAGCGGGTGATCGCCGTCGTCTCGTGGAGAACGAGGCCGTCATGCTCGAAGGCCGGAATGCGGCCGAAGGGATTGAGGGAAAGATACCAGGCGGGCAGCCCGCCGGGGGAGAAAACGTCGACCGGGACGAGTTCGTGGTCGACGCCCTTCTCGAGCAGGGCAAGCCGGGCGATGCGCACATAGACGCTGTAATCGGCGCCGTAGAGTTTCGCCCGGCTCATCTGTTTCAGGCGGACATCGCCTTCTGGAGGTTCTCGTCGATCTTGTCGAGGAAGCCGGTGGTCGACAGCCACGGCTGGTCGGCGCCGATCAGGAGCGCGAGATCCTTGGTCATAAAGCCGGATTCGACGGTCTGGATGCAGACCTGCTCGAGCGTGTCGGCGAAGCGCTTGAGCTCGTCATTGCCGTCGAGCTTGGCGCGGTGGGCGAGGCCACGCGTCCAGGCGAAGATCGAGGCGATCGAGTTGGTCGAGGTTTCCTCGCCCTTCTGGTGCTGGCGGTAGTGGCGGGTAACGGTGCCGTGCGCGGCTTCCGCCTCGACGGTCTTGCCGTCCGGCGTCATCAGCACCGAGGTCATCAGGCCGAGCGAGCCAAAGCCCTGCGCGACGGTATCGGACTGAACGTCGCCGTCGTAGTTCTTGCACGCCCAGATGTAGCCGCCCGACCATTTGAGGCTGGCAGCCACCATGTCGTCGATCAGGCGATGCTCGTACCAGATCTTCTTTTCCTTGAAGGCGGCCTCGAACTCCTGCTCGTAGACCTCCTGGAAGATGTCCTTGAAGCGGCCGTCATAGACCTTGAGGATCGTGTTCTTGGTCGACAGATAGACCGGCCAGCCGCGCAGCAGGCCGTAGTTCAGCGAGGCGCGGGCGAAATCGCGGATCGATTCGTCGAGGTTGTACATGCCCATGGCGATGCCGGCGGCCGGCGCGTCGAACACTTCATGCTCGATGACCTGGCCGTCCTCGCCGACGAACTTCATCGACAGCTTGCCCTTGCCGGGGAACTTGAAGTCGGTTGCGCGGTACTGGTCGCCATAGGCGTGGCGGCCGACCACGATCGGCTTGGTCCAGCCGGGCACGAGGCGCGGCACGTTCTTGCAGATGATCGGTTCGCGGAAGATGACGCCGCCGAGGATGTTGCGGATGGTGCCGTTGGGCGACCGCCACATCTTCTTGAGGCCGAACTCCTCGACGCGCGCTTCGTCGGGGGTGATGGTGGCGCACTTGACGCCGACGCCGTGCTTCTTGATGGCGTTGGCTGCGTCGATCGTCACCTGGTCGTCGGTGGCGTCGCGGTTTTCCATGCCGAGATCGTAATATTCGAGATCAAGGTCGAGATAGGGGTGGATCAGCTTGTCCTTGATGAACTGCCAGATGATGCGGGTCATCTCGTCGCCGTCGAGCTCGACGACCGGATTTTCCACCTTGATCTTCGCCATAGGAAATGCCTCGTTTCTGGGAGAGGGGACGGAACGTCCCGCAGGTTTCGAACTGGAAATGCGGCCCCTATACATCGGTCGCCGGGAAGGCAAAGCCATGCGGCGGATCGAATACGGTCCGCGCGCCATGTGGAGGAAAAGAATGGAGTTCCGCTTCCTGCAACACGATGCCGGCGCGGTTTCGCTCAACGTGGCGATGGCAGGCGAGCCGGACGCGCCTCTGGTTATCTGCCTGCATGGCTTTCCCGAATACTGGGCGGCCTGGGGCGACGTCATGGCTGCGCTTGCCGATGATTTTTGCGTGACGGCGCCCGACCAGCGCGGCTTCAACCTGTCATCGAAGCCGGAAGGCGTCGAGCGCTATCGCGTGAAGCATTTGGTCGGCGATCTCGCCTCGCTTGCAGACAGGCTTTCGCCGGATCGACCCTTCGTGCTTGCCGGCCATGACTGGGGTGCATCGGTTGCCTATGCCTATGCGATGGCCTATCCGAACCGCGTTTCGCATCTGATAATCGCCAATGGTGTGCATCCGGTCTGCTTTCAAAGAGCGTTGCTCGAAGACGAGGCGCAGCGGCAGGCCAGCCAGTATATCAACAGGCTGCGGGCGGATGATGCCGAGGCGCTGCTGTCGGAGGACGATTTTCGCCGACTGATCCGCATGGTCGAGGGATTTTCCGCGGCCGATTTCTTCGACGATGCGATGAAGACGGCCTATCGCGAAACCTGGCGACAGCCGGGCGCGCTGACCGGCATGCTGAACTGGTATCGCGCATCGCCGCTTGTCGTACCGGCGTCGGGCGAGACTACCGGCCACGCGATGATCCTGGATATGCCGGAAGATCAATTCGCGGTGCCGATGCCGCATCTGGTGCTGTGGGGCGAGGCGGATCAGGCGTTGCTGCCGGCCTGCCTCGAAGGGCTCGGCCGCTTCGCGCCGCGATTGACGGTGCAGCGCATTCCCGGCGCCAGC
>JAEWFU010000500.1 GCA_023388675.1 Pseudomonadota bacterium
ATGCACTACGGTCCTCATCCTGAGGTGCGAGCGCAGCGAGCCTCGAAGGACGCACCCACAAACTGGCCGTCGACCTATTCAGCAGCTTCCGTCTTGATCACGCCGCGCCGGATCTGGTCTTCCTCGATGGATTCGAACAGCGCACGGAAGTTGCCTTCGCCGAAGCCTTCGTCGCCCTTCCTCTGGATGAACTCGAAGAAGATCGGCCCGATCACGGTCTTGGAGAATATCTGCAGCAGGATCTTGGTCATGCCGCCGTTCACCACGCCTTCGCCGTCGATCAGGATGCCGTGCTTCTTCATCCGCTCGACCGGCTCGTCATGGCCGTTCACGCGGTCGTACGACATCTCGTAATAGGTCTCCGGCGGCCCGGGCATGAACTTCAGCCCGTTGTCGGCCAGTCTGTCGGTGGCGTCGTAGATGCCGTCGGTGCCCACCGCGATATGCTGGATGCCTTCGCCCTTATACTTGCGCAGGTATTCCGCGATCTGGCTCGTGTCGTCCTTGGACTCGTTCAGCGGAATGCGGATCTTGCCGCAGGGGCTTGTGATCGCGCGGGAGACCAGTCCGGTGATGCGACCGTCAATGTCGAAGAAGTGGATCTGCGTGAAGCCGAACAGCTCGCGGTAGAAATCCCACCACTTGTCCATGTTGCCGCGATAGACGTTGTGGGTCAGGTGGTCGAGATAATAGAAGCCGACGCCTTCGGGTCGTGGATTGCGCTCGCCGAGCCATTCGAATTCGGCATCGTAGGCCGAACCCTTGTCGCCGTATCGGTCGATGAAATAGAGCAGCGAGCCGCCGATGCCGACGATCGCGGGCACGTCCAACGTCTTGTCGTCGCCTTCGTAGGGCGTGGCGCCCTTCGAGACGGCGTGATCGAAAGCGTGTTTGGCATCCACCACGCGCCACGCCATCGAGGGAGCGCAGGGGCCGTGCTCGCCGACGAAGCGCACGGCGTGCGAGCCGGACTCGGCGTTCACCACATAGTTGATGTCGCCCTGCCGCCAGACGGTGATGTTCTTGCTGCGGTGCTTCGCTACCGGCGTGTAGCCCATGCGCGAAAACAGTTCCTCCAGCTTCGCCGGATCTTCATGCGCGAATTCGACAAACTCGAATCCGTCGGTGCCGGCGGGATTTTCCGCGGTGATTTTTGCGGGCGGTGCGTCGTGTGGGAACGGACCCATGATGTTCCTCCTTGAAGAGCCGGATTTGAGCGTGAAGGAATCCTACTACCGGAACTCTGCAAAGGGCTTGCATTCGGAACCGGTAAGTTCACTATGCATGCGAGGAAGATGCACGCTGAGCGGGAATGTCGTGGTTGTGGAGCGTCTCGACAAATTTGATCGCAAGATACTGGCGCATTTGCAGGAAGATGCGCGGCTGACGAACAATGATCTTTCGGAGCGCGTGAACCTGTCGCCCTCGCAATGTTCCCGCCGGCGGCAGCGCCTCGAGGACGAAGGACTGATCCGCGGCTATCGTGCCGTCCTCGACCGGAACCGGCTCGGTTTCCCGCTCGTCAACGTCATCTCGGTAACGCTGGCGACGCACAATCGCGACAATGCCCGCCGCTTTGCCGACCTCCTGACCCGCCTGCCCGAAGTGCAGGAAGCTCACGCGCTCACCGGCGAGATGGACTATATCCTGAAGGTCGTGACGCCGGACCTGAAATCGCTGGCCGATTTTGTCAACGACGTGCTCCTACCGCACGACTCCGTACAGCACGTGAAGACGGCGATCGTGCTGGAAACGCTCAAGGAGACCAATGCCCTGCCGATCTGAATGTTACAAAAAAATGCCGATGGCATACTTTATTGTTACATAAAGTTCTGTAGGATCGCGGCTCCGGACCGGGTACAAAGAGCAGTGAGGAGCCACCCGGAAGTCGGATCGTTCAGGGAGGAACAGAATGAAGCCTGCATTCTTCAAGTCGCTCGTCGTTGCCGCATCGATTGCATCGGCGGGATGGCTGGCAACCACAACCGCCACGCTCGCGCAGGAAGTGACGCTGCGCCTGCATCAGTTCCTGCCGCCGCAGGCAAACGTGCCGAAGCTGGTGCTGGACCCGTGGGCCGACAAGGTCGAGGCGGAATCGGGCGGCCGCATCAAGATCGAGCGCTACCCTGCCATGCAACTCGGCGGCACGCCGCCCCAGTTGATCGACCAGGCACAGGACGGCACTGTCGATATCGTGTGGACGCTTCCGGGCTCCACGCCGGGCCGCTTCCCCTCCACCGAGGTATTCGAACTGCCCTTCATGATGACGAATGCCGAGGCAACGTCGCGGGCCTATTGGGATCTGTTCGAGTCACACATGAAGGACACCGAATTCAAGGATGTCCACGTGATCGGCGTGTGGGTCCATGGTCCCGGCATGCTGCATTCCAAGACGCCGATCGAGAAGCTGGAAGATTTGACAGGCATGAAGGTGCGCGCGCCAACGCGCATCATCAACACGCTTCTCGGCACGCTTGGTGCGACCCCGGTCGGTATGCCCGTGCCGCAGATCACCGAGGCGCTTTCGAAGGGCGTGATCGATGCCTGTGTCATCCCGTGGGAAGTCACCCCGTCTCTCAAGGTGCCCGAGCTGGTCGAGAACCACACGGAATTTGCGGGCGACCACGCGCTCTACACGACGACCTTCGTGCTGGCGATGAACAAGGCGAAGTATGACAGCCTGCCTGACGATTTGAAGAAGGTGCTCGACGACAATTCCGGCCAGGAGTTCGCGGCCTTTGCCGGTCGCACGCAGGCTGGCGCAGACGGTCCGAGCCGCCAGATCGCGGTCGACCGCGGCAACAACATCATCACGCTCGACGAGGCCGAAGTTGCCAAGTGGCAGGAAGCTGCCCAGCCCGTGATCGACAATTGGGTCGCCGAGATGGATGGCAAGGGACTTGACGGCAAGGGACTTCTGGAAGAGGCCCGCGCGCTGATTGAGAAATACACGGCCGCGCAGTAATATCGTCCGACAGAATGAAGCGGGGCGGATGACGAGTCCGCCCCGCTTCACATCCGGGGAAGCCAATGAGCGTCATTATCGTCGGCGGCGGCATAGCGGGACTGTCGCTTGCGCTGTCTCTGCACCAGGCCGGTATAGCCGCCCGCCTGTTCGAGCAGGTGTCGGCGATCCGGCCGCTCGGCGTCGGCATCAACGTCCAGCCGCATGCGGTGCGCGAGCTTTTCGAGATGGGGCTGGAAGGCGAGCTGGAGGCCATCGGCGTTCGGACCCAGGAAGTCGCATATTTCTCCAAGCGTGGCCGGCTGATCTGGTCGGAGCCGCGCGGCCGCTTCGCCGGCTACGATTGGCCGCAATTTTCGGTCCATCGTGGCATGCTGCAGTCGATGCTGTTCGACGCGGTGCGCAAGCGGCTCGGCGAGGCGGCAGTCGTCACCGGCATGGCGGCCGAAGCCTTCCGCGAGGCGGATGGCAAGGTCGAACTCATGCTCCGCCAATCCGATGGCCGATTGCACCGCGAGGAAGCCGGCATTCTGGTCGCAGCCGATGGCATCCATTCGGCCGTGCGCAGGCAGCTTTTCCCCGATGAGGGACCGCCGCGGTGGGGTGGAGCGGTGCTGTGGCGGGGAACGACCCGCGCGCGGCCATTCCTGACCGGCGCAACGATGGCGATGGCCGGGCACGAATGGCAGAAGTTCGTCACCTATCCGATCTCCCGGCCGGATCCGGAAACGGGCGAGGCACTCATCAACTGGATTGGCGAGCTGAAATACGATCCGGGTGCCGGCTGGAACCGCGAGGACTGGAACCGTCAGGGCGACTTTGCCGATTTCCTGCCGGCTTTCGAGGACTGGCGTTTCGATTGGCTGGATTGCCCGTCGCTGATGCGCGCCGGCGGCGTATGCTTCGAATATCCCATGGTCGACCGAGAGCCGCTGGAGCGCTGGACGCACGGGCGTGTCACGCTCATCGGCGACGCTGCCCACCCTATGTATCCGATCGGCTCGAACGGTGCCTCGCAGGCTATCATCGATGCGCGCGTGCTCACGAGGGCGTTCATCGACCATGGCGTGGGTCAGGACGCGCTCGAGGCATATGAGGCAGAGCGCCGCCCGGCGACGACTCGCATCGTCGTTGCCAATCGCGGCAATGGACCGGATCAGGTGATGCAGATCGTGGAGGAGCGTTGCGGCGGCGAGTTCGACGATGTGACAGAGGTGCTCTCCCGCACCGAGCTGGAGCAGACTGCGGCCGCCTACAAGAAGATCGCTGGTTTCGACGTGGAGACCCTGAATGCGCGGCCTCCGCTCGTCCCACTGGGCATTCCATCGGTTTCGGCTTGAATGCCAACGGGGCCATCTGTTATGAACTATAACAATAATGAATTTCCGGATGCTTGTCGCTGCGTCTCGCAGCGAGTAGCGTTCCGATCCGGACGTCCGGGGGTGGAGGAGCTAGATGAGGCGATCTGCAACGATCGAATGGTTGGCGCGCGCGCTTGCCATTCTCGGCGGGCTCGTACTGGTGGCCATCACCCTGCTGACAGTGGTCAGCATCACCGGACGCGCGTTCGTGCGCCAGGGTCTGGGGCCGATCCCCGGCGACTTCGAGCTGGTGGAGGCGATGACCGCCTTTGCGGTCTTCTCGTTCCTGCCCTGGTGCCAGCTCCGGCGCGCGCACGCGACGGTCGATGTCTTCACCAGCTTCTTTCCCGACAGGGTCAACAGGATCATCGACCTGCTTGCTGAAACTCTGATGACGCTGGTGATGATCCTCCTCGCCTGGCGGCTCTGGTACGGCATGATGGACAAGATCCGCTATCAGGAGACGACCTTTATCCTCCAGTTCCCGGTGTGGTGGGGGTTTGCAGTGGCCATGTGCGCCATTTTGGTGGGCGTTGTCGTATCGGTGTATATGACCGTCATACGGGCACATGAAGTGTTCGCCGGCGAAAACCAGTTCGCGCCGACGAAGGGGGGAGATGCGTCTTGAGCAACCTCGAACTGGGCATCTACTCCTTTCCCGTCCTTCTGCTGCTGATCTTCCTGCGTATCCCGATCGGGCTGGCGATGCTGACCTGCGGGCTGGCCGGCACATGGCTGATCATGGGCTCGACGGCTCCGATCCTCGCGCGCCTGAAGTTCGAGACATACTCGACCTTCTCCAGCTATTCGCTTTCGATCATCCCTCTGTTCCTGCTGATGGGGCAGTTCGCCACCCTCGGCGGCATGTCGCAGTCGCTGTTCAAGGCCGCCAACGCCTGGCTGGGCCACCGCCGCGGCGGCGTTGCCATGTCGGCAATCGGCGCTTGCGCAGGCTTCGGCGCGATCTGTGGGTCATCGCTTGCGACCGCGGCTACGATGGCGCAGGTGGCGCTGCCCGAACTGCGCCGCTATGGCTATTCCGGCGCGCTGGCGACCGGCACTCTGGCTGCCGGCGGCACCCTGGGTGTGCTTATTCCGCCGTCGGTCGTGCTCGTCATCTACGCGATCCTCGCCGAGCAGAACATCGCCAAGCTGTTCGTTGCTGCGTTCATTCCGGGCATTCTCGCCGCTATCGGCTACATGATCGCCATTTCGATCTACGTCCGTCTTTTTCCCGACTCGGCGGGCTCCAGCCCGAAACCGACCTACGGTGCGCGCTTCAAGGCGCTGGCCGATGTCTGGCCGGTGCTGCTTGTGTTCCTCGCAGTGGTCGGCGGTATCTACACGGGCTGGTTCACACCCACCGAAGCCGCCGCGGTGGGCGCGGCCGGCACCGGTCTGATAGCGCTCATCAATGGCGGGCTGACCCGCGAGACGCTGATAGCCTCCATCCTCACCACCGCCTCGGCAACGGCGCTCATCTTCTTCATCGTATTCGGCGCAGCGATCTACAACAGCTTCCTGGCGCTCTCGCAGCTCCCGGTCGAGGCGGCGGCCTTCATCACCGAGCAAGGCTTGAACCCTTGGCTGGTGTTGGTCTGCATCCTGCTGTTCTATCTCGTGCTGGGCTGCTTCATGGATTCGCTGTCCATGATCCTGCTAACCGTGCCCATCTTCTTCCCGATCGTCAGCGGTCTGGATTTCGGTCTCGGTGCGGAGGAGTTTGCGCTCTGGTTCGGCATACTCGTGCTGATCGTGGTCGAGGTCGGGCTGATTACCCCACCGGTGGGTATGAACCTCTTCGTCATCAACTCGATGGCGAGAGATATTCCCGTCCTTCACACCTATCGCGGCGTCACGCCCTTCGTCATCAGCGACATCGTCCGCACGGCCTTGCTGGTGCTTTTCCCCGTCATTTCGCTGTTCATGGTGCGGCTGCTCTACTGAACGCGAAAAGAAAACGGCCGGCGATTCGCCGGCCGTCCTTCATCCAGTCGAGGCTTTCAGCCGCGCTGCTGCGTGACCAGCCCGTAAAGGTTGGTGCAGCGCGCGCCGGAGCGGCAATAGGCCAGCACCGGGCCGGGCAGGGCGTCCAGCGCCGCCGCCTGATCGTCCACATTCTCCTGCGTGATCTGGCCGCTTATGACCGGGATGTAGCGAAACTCCAGCCCTGCTTCGCGAACGGCCGCCTCGATGGCGTCATGCGGCACCGCGCCATCCTCAGCATCGGGACGGTTCGAGATCACGCTCTTGAAGCCGGCAGCCTTGATCTGCGTGATGTCGTCGATGCCGATTTGCGGGGCGACGGAATAGTTCTCGGTGATCTGGCGGATTTCCATGGACCTGTCCTGTATCGGTAAAGCGTTTCGGGTTGCATGTAGGCATGCCGCCCTGCGCTTGCCAAGCACAGGGCGGCCACCAATGCCGTTTTGCCGCTTCAGGCTGCCGCGAAGAGCCCGCCGCCGGCCGATAGCAGATGGAGATGATGGTCGCCGTCGCCGAACGTCGTGTCGATCATCGTCATGCGCTTGAAATAGTGCCCTACCGCATACTCCATCGTCATGCCGACGCCGCCGTGAAGCTGGATCGCGTTCTCGCCGCACAGCCGCCCGCCGCGTCCGATCTCGGCCTTTGCGGCATGCATCGCTCTGCTGCGCTCGGCTTCGTCCTCGCTGTCGGCCATCATCGTCGCATAAAGCGCGATCGAGCGTGCCTGCTCGATGGCGACGAACATGTCGACCGCAGCGTGCTGCAGCACCTGGAACTGGCCGATCGCGACGCCGAACTGCTTACGCACTTTCAGGTAGTCGACGGTCAGCGTATGCATCGCCGACATTACGCCGACCGACTCCGCCGCCAGCGCCGCGATGCCCGCGTCGACGACGCGGCGAACCAGCGGCAGCCCGTTTTCCGGATCGCCGAACACGTCGTTCGCCCCGACCTTGACGTTGTCGAAGGTGACTTCGGCTGCGCGGGCGCCGTCCTGTGTGGGGTAGCCGCGAACCGAAACGCCGTCAGCCCCGGCATCGACCAGGAAAACGCCGATGCCTGCTTCGTCGCGCGGCCCGCCTGCCGTGCGCGCGGTGACGAAGAGCTTGTCCGCGCTGTCGCCGTGCAGCACGACGCTCTTCTGGCCGTTGAGCACGTAGCCTTCGCCGTCCTTCGCGGCCGTCGTCTCGACATGGTTGAGGTCGTAGCGCGAATTGCGCTCCACCTGGGCAAGAGCGAGTTTGAGCGAGCCGTCGGCAACGGCCGGAATGTATTCCGCGCGCTGGTCGTCGTTGCCGCCGAAGCGCAGGAACGATCCACCAAGCACGACGGTCGGAAAGTAAGGTTCGAGCGCCAGTGCACGGCCGAGGGATTCCATCACGATCATCGTCTCGACCGGGGTGCCGTCCAGCCCGCCGTCGGCCTCCGCGAATGGCAGTGCCATCAGGCCCATCTCGGCGTAGCTTGCCCACATCTGCGCGCTCCAGCCCTCGGGCGCGGCCATATAGCGCTTGCGGTCCTCGAAGCCATATTTATCAGCCAGCAGCCGGTCGAGCGAATCCTTGAGGATTGATTGTTCTTCGGTGAGGTCGAAATCCATGTCTGTATTCGCTCCCTAGAGTCCCAGAACGGCCTTGGCGATGATGTTCTTCTGGATCTCGTTCGAGCCGCCATAGATCGAGACCTTGCGATAATTGA
>JAEWFU010000507.1 GCA_023388675.1 Pseudomonadota bacterium
GTTCGCGATGCAGGCGCTTTTCCTCCTCCACTTTCGGCGTGATGAAGCGGCCGAGCAGCAGGTAGGCGACCGGCGTGAGGTAGAGCGTCGATACAGTCGACAGGCCCAGTCCGCCCACGATCACCCAGCCGAGCGACACACGTGCTTCCGCACCGGCGCCGCTGGCAAGAATGAGCGGCAAGCCGCCGACGATGGTACACAGCATGGTCATTACGACCGGCCGCAAGCGGATATTGGACGCCTGTTCGACGGCCTCACGCACGTCAAGCCCCCGGTCTCGCAACTGATTGGCGAATTCGACGATCAGGATGCCGTTCTTGGCCATGATGCCGACCAGCAGGACGAGGCCGATCTGGCTGTAGACGTTGAGGCTGGTGCCGGTCAGCAGCAAGGCAAAGACCGCGCAGGCAAGCCCGAGAGGGACGGTGGCCATGATGATCGTGGCGCTGACGAAGCTCTCGAACTGAGCGGCGAGGACGAGCAGGATGATCACGATGGCGAAGCCGAAGATGGTCGTCATGCCGCCGGATGTCTCGTCGAGCGTTGCGGCTTCGGCGAGAGGAACGATGCGGCTGCCCGGCGGCATATGCTTTGCCGCAACCTCCTGGGCCAAAGCGTAGGCGTCGCCCAGAGCGAAGTCCGGCGCCAGCGCGGTGGTGACGGCTACGGAGCGCATCTGCTGTTCGCGAGCCAATGAAGGTGCGACGGCCTGCTCGGTCAGGGTCGCGATCGTGGACATCGGCACGAAGCGCCCGTCCTGCGCCTTCAGGAAGATGTTCTCCAGATCAGTGGGATCGTTGATCGGATTGGTCGTCGACAGAAGTTTCACGTCATAGGAGCGGTCGTCGATGAATACCGAGCCGATTTCGCGGCTGTCGACCATGGCCTGGATCGCTTCCGACAAGCCGGTGATGTTGATGCCGAGGTCCGATGCGCGCTCGCGGTCGATGCGCACGGAAAGCTGCGGCTGCGTCGTCTCCTGCGAGAGACGCGGTTGGCGGAAGCGGTCGTCCTGTTCGAACTCGGCGACAACGGCCTCCGCGGCGGCGTTGAGATCGGCATAGCTGTTGCCGACGATTGCGAACTGCAGACCGCTGCCGGCGCCGCGAATGCCGAGGCTGTTCGGCTGAAACGCGAAGGCGCGGACGCCCGGTACATCCTGGACGAGGGAGGTCACGTCGTTGAGGATTTCCTGCTGCGAGCGATCACGGTCCTCCCAGGGCGCCAGCGACATCACCATGAAGCCGGAGTTCTGGGAGCCGCCAGAGCCGGCAATGGCGAAGGTGGAAATGATTTCGCCGGAATCGCGCAGCGGCTGGATCAACCCTTCTATGCGCCGCATCTGCTGGGCAAGGTAATCGAGGCTGACGCCCTGAGGGGCGGAGATGCGCACGAACGCGGCCGAACGGTCTTCGGAAGGTGTGAGCTCCGAGCGGATCGTGGGAAAAAGTACGGCTGCAAGCGCCGAAAAGAACACGGCAATCACGATGACGATCATCGGTGCATTGAGGGACGCACGCAGCGTCGTACGGTAGAAGCCGGCCAGCCCCGCGCCGATGCGGCCCAGCAAGCCATGATGGCCGTGCTCTTCGCTCTTGCCCGAAAGCATGCGCGACGCAAGCATGGGGCAGAGCGACAGCGCGACGATCGACGACAGGAAAACGGCGATCGCCAGCACGAAGCCGAATTCGCGGAAGAGGCCGCCGGTCTGGCCGGGCAGGAAGGACAGCGGCACGAAGACGGCGACCAGTGTCGCGGTCGTGGCGAGTACGGCAAAGAAAACTTCCTGCGTGCCCAGCACGGCTGCGGCGCGGGGGCCCATGCCCTCGTTGCGCCGTCGCACGATGTTTTCCAGCACGACGATCGCGTCGTCGACCACGAGGCCGGTGGCGAGCACGAAGGCCAGAAGCGTCAGGATGTTGATCGAGAAGCCGGCAAGATAGATCGCTGCTACCGAGCCGATCAGGGCAACTGGCAGAGCGAGGCCCGGAATGATGGTGGCGCGCCAATCGAGCAGGAATGCAAAGATGATCAGCAGCACGACAGTGACCGAAATGCCCAGCGCGATCTCCACCTCGTGGATGGCGCCGTTGATGAACACCGCCTCGTCGCCGGTCACGAAGATGTCGACGCCCTCGGGCAAAGTAGGCCGGATTTGTTCGATTGCCTCCCGCACGCCTTCGGAAATAGCCAGTGTGTTGGACTGTGCCTGGCGGATGATGCCCATGCCGATGCCGGTGCGGCCGTTGGCGCGAAGCTGGGATTCGCCGACGTCACCGCCCAAGGTCACCGTCGCCACGTCGGACAACCGGGTGGTGCCGTTGATGATGATGCTTTCGAAATCCTCGGGCGTGACGACCGGGGCGGTCGCCCGCACGATCAGGTCCTGGGTGTTGCTGGTCAGCGAACCGGCCGGGGTGTCGAAGGCCATGGACGCGAGAGCGTTACGGATATCGGCGACTGTCAGGCCGAGGCTTGCCAGTCGCGACTGGTTTATGTCGACGCGGAAGATCTTGTCGCGGTCACCGAAGATCTGGACTTCGGCGACGCCGTCGATCGACGACAGGGTGTCGACGATCTGGTCCTCGACCAGAAGCGTCATGTCGTGCACGCTCATCGTTTCCGACGTGAGCGCAAGACGAACGACAGCCTGAGCGTCGGCATCCGCCTTGACGATGCGCGGCACGTCGGCATCGTCAGGCAGGTTGTTCTGGATGCGGCCGACCGCATCGCGCATGTCCGAGGCGGCGGTGTCGAGGTTGACGCCGTCGTTGAATTCCACGGTGATGCGGCTGCGGCCGAAGGACGACGACGACGAGATCGATTTGACGCCGGCCACGCGCGCGATCGCGCCTTCAATGACAGCCGTGATTTCGCGATCGATGGACTCGGCCGAGGCGCCGGTGAAGGTGGTGTTGACCGTGATGACCGGGCGATCGACATCCGGCAGTTCACGTATCTCGACGCCGAACAGCGCTGCCAGTCCGGCCACGGCAATCAACGTGTTGATGACGAATGCCAGCACCGGCCGGCGCACGAAAAGCGCGGTGATACCATTCTCGACGGCGGCGTTGTTTTCCTGGCTCACGCGCTCTTTCCTCGTATGGGTTGCGCCTGCGCTTACGATCCTGTCGTGGTGATGACGGGCTGGGTCTGATCGTCCTGCGCGCGGACGAGCCGAACCTCTTCGCCTTCGCGCACGGCGTGTATGCCTTCGGTGACGACCGCGCCCGCTTCGCCGAAATCGCCCGCGACGAGTACGCTGTCAGTGTTGCGCTGGATAATGGTGACTGGCGCGCGGCGCGCCTTTCCGTCTTCCACCAGCCAGACGAAGGCCCCATCGGTGCCCCACTGGATCGCCAGCGGGTCGACGGCCGGATAGCTGTCGCCCGGGAATGTCATCGTGACCTGGAACGACATGCCGGCGCGCAGTGCGTCGTCGTCATTGGTGATGCTGGCCTGGATACGCAGCGTGCGGCTCTGTGCGTCGATGCGGTTGTCGATGGCGCTGACGACACCGTCGAAATGATCGTCGGGGCGTGCCACCGAGGCGGCCGACACGCTGTCGCCGACCGCGATCATGCCGGCGAACCGTTCGGGCACCCAGAAGTCGATGACGATGCGCGAGCGGTCGTCGATAGTCGCAATCTCCGTCTGCGAGGTGACGTAGTTGCCGGCGGAAACGGGCAGAATGCCAACGACGCCCGGAATCGGCGCAACCACGGTGCGGCGCTGCAGCGTCAATTCGGCGTCGCGCACCGCAAGGCGGGCATTGGTTACGGCCAGTTCGGCTTCGTTGACCTGCACGGCGGTCGCCGTGTTGGTGCTGCGCAGCGCGCGGATGCGCTCCAGCCGTGCCTCCGCGTCGTCGAGGGCGGCGCGGGCGCGGTCGAGTGCGATCTCTTCGGCTTCCGCATCGAGACGGGCAATCGGATCGCCGGCCTGGACACGGGATCCGGACTCCACCGAAAGCTCGGTCAGCCTGCCGGACGCAAACGGCGTGACGGATACGGAACTCGTCGCCCGTCCGGTGCCGATTGCGGACAGCCTGTCATTGATCGTCGCGGTCTCGATGCGGGATGCTACCACGAGTGCCGGCTGCTGGTTGAAGCCGCCGTCCTGCCTTGTTTCACCGTCGGCCGCGGGGCGCTCGGGCACGGCGGCCATGGCCCATTCCATGCCCCAGCTTTCCAGCATCTCTGGCGCGCCCGGAAAGAAGCGAAGCCACAGGCCTACGGCTACGACAATCACGACCAGCGACGCGATCAGTTGCTTCCAAAACGACATACGTCACTCCGGGTTCTGGCGGGGTACCCGAAAGGGCCTGGCAACCACCGGGGAATGCGATTAACGACGAAACCGCCGCTTCCATCGATGGTGCGGCGCATCCCTTCGCGATCTTTATGCCAACTCTGCTGACCTAATGCATCCAGTATATCATTAAAT